>NZ_JBHWMB010000045.1:0-53312 GCF_042730015.1 Streptomyces sp. NPDC059957
TCCTCCACACCTACAACCACCACCGCTCCCACACCGCACTGGGCGGACACCCACCCATCAGCCGCGTAAACAACGCTGCGGGTCAATACACCTAGCCCCTGGTGAAGGTCCCCAGGTGGTCGGCGTCCAGGTACTCGATGCGGACCGTGCGGTCGGAGGGGGAGAAGAACACTCCGGTGCGGCCGACCGCGTTCTCCCCGGCGGTCTCGAAGCTGAAGGTGTCCCCTTCGTAGTGGGTGAGGGGGAAGACCATCGGCTCCGGGCCGAGCGACAGGGTCAGCTCGCCCTTGCTCGTGGCGGCCACGGTGGCCTTGCCGTAGTAGGGGTTGTCGTAGGTGCCGGTGTACGCGGAGTCCTCGGCGGCCGGCTTCGCCCCGGTGGGCGGGTGGGCGTAGTCGGTGGGGGAGCGGCCCTCCGCGTTGATTTGGGCGTAGAGGGCGCCCGTCAGGGCCAGCCAGTCGGTGGTGGCCTTCCCGTGTTCGGCGGTGTCGAAGAAGTCGGCCGCGACGGCGTCGGGGAGGCCGACGGGGGCGCCGTTGGTGAGCACGACGATGCCGAGCTTCTCCAGCGGGAGCATGGCGACGCTGGTGTTGGCGCCGAGTTCGAAGGCGCCGGAGTGGCTCAGGCGCAGGCGGCCCGCGTCGTCGTAGTTGACGTTCCAGCCCAGCCCGTAGAAGCCGGTGCGGCCGGTGGGGGAGGCGGGCGGCTGCGACACGATCTCGGGGAGGTGGGTGCGGGCCAGGGTGTCGGCGGGGATGATCCGCTTGCCGTCGAGGGTCCCGCCGGAGAGCTGGAGCCGCAGCCACCGGGACATGTCGCGGGCGGTGCTGCTCACCCCGCCGGCCGGGGCCTGGGCGTCGGGATCGCGGACGTAGCGGGGGATCCACGTGAGGTCACCCGTCTTGCCGTCGGGCGCGGCCTTCACGTGGGTGGAGGCGTGGTCGGGGGCGTCGACGAAGGCCTGGAACTCGGTGCTGGTGTGCGTCATGCCGGCGGGCTTGAAGAGGGTGTCGGCGCTGAGCTTCTGCCAGCTGACGCCCTGGGAGCGGGCGATCGCCTCGGCGCCGGCGGTGAACCCGTAGTTGGTGTAGGCGTAGCTCGCGCGGAAGGGGGTCAGGGGTGCCAGGCGCAGGTGGTCGAGGATGTACGCCTGGTCGTAGCCGAGGTCTTCGAGGAGGTCGCCGGCGTGGTCGGGCAGGCCGCTGCGGTGGGAGAGCAGGTCGGCGGTGGTGACGTGGGAGGTGACCCACGGGTCCTTGAGGGCGAAGCCGGGCAGTTCCGCGTGCCGGTCGAAGCCGGCGGGGTCCTCCAGCACCCCGGCGGCGATGGTGGAGGTGATCGGCTTGGAGAGCGAGGCGATCTGGAAGACGGTGTCGGGGCCCACCGCGGCCGGGTCGCCGACGCGGCGCAGGCCGAAACCCTTGAGGTAGACCACCTTGTCGTCGTGGACGACGGCGACGGAGACGCCCGGGACCCCGGTGCGTCGCATCATCTCGGCGACCGTCGCATCGAGGCGCCGCACCGCCGTGTCGACCTGGGCGTCGGTGAGCTGGGCGGTGGGCGCGGGCGGCGGGGTCGGCGCGGCGGTCGCGGTCCCGGCCGTGGCCAGGAGGGCGGCTGCTCCGGCTGCCGTGAATGCGCGGAGCGTACGCATGCGCCCATTGTGCCGCCGAACGGGTGGTGCCGCCTTGCGGGGTCGCTTGCCGCCGGATTCCGTGCGGGCGGGGTGCCGCCGCTGCCCCGGGCTCCCGGATCCGTCCGGGGAGCCCTTCACCGCCGTGTCAGGACGCGGCGGCCAGGGTGCGCTCCTGCTCGGCTTCGACTTCCGCGTTCCAGTCCCGCTTGATCGCGCGCCAGCCCTCGTCGGTCTGGCCCAGGCGCCAGTAGCCGGAGATGGACAGGCGCTCGCGCGGGATGCCGCGCTCGATGCGCAGGTGGTGGCGCAGGGCTCTGACGAATCCGGCTTCGCCGTGCACGAAAGCGTGTACGTCGGCTGAGGGGAAGGCCAGGGCCTGGACGGCCTCGGTCAGCGCCTCCCCGATCGGGCGGGAGCCGCGGTGGATCCAGACCGGGACGATGCCGTCGGCAGTGGCGATCTCCTGCTCGTCGTCCGGGCCCTGGACCTCCACGAGCGCGTGGACCCGCGCTCCGGCGGGCATCCGCTCCATCGCGGCGCCGATCGCCGGAAGGGCGCTCTCGTCGCCGACCAGGAGGTGCCAGCCGGCGACCGGGTCCGGGGCGTAGGCCCCGCCCGGACCGAGGAAGCGTACGAGTTCACCCGGCTGTACGCGGGCCGCCCAGGGGCCGGCCAGTCCCTCGTCGCCGTGGACCACGAAGTCGAGGGTCAGCTCGAGGCGGACCGGGTCCCATGCGCGCACCGTGTACGCGCGCTGGCGCGGCCATTCCTCGCGGGGATGGGCCGCCCGGATCCGGTCGAGGTCCCAGGGGGTGGTGTAGGTGACGCCGGTCGGTGCGAAGAGCAGTTTCACGTAGTGGTCGGTGTACCTGCCCGCACCGAATCCGGCCAGCCCCGCACCGCCCAGCACGATCCGCACCATGTGCGGACTCAACCGCTCGGTCCGCACGACCACTGCGGTGCCGACCTTGCGGGCGCGTCCTTCTGCCACGACGTCTCCCTGACTTTCCGACCCTGACTCCGTTAAGCTTAGGATTACCTAAGTTAGCATCTCACGGGCGCAGTGCGCTGCTTAGACGTTCAACGGCGCCACTCAGGCCCCACCTGTGAGCGAGCGCGGCGACGAGATCCGGCTGGGCGGGAACGGCCGGGAGCGCCGGGTCGAACGGCGGGAGCGGAACGTCCGAAGCGACCTGTACCACCTTCGGGGCGACCGCTAGATAATCCCTGGACTCGTCCAGCCGCTTGCGCTGGGTGGGGGTCAGCTTCGACTTCGGGTCCTCGATCGCCGCGATGATTCCGGCCAGGTCCCCGTAGGCGTCCAGCAGCTTCGCCGCCGTCTTCTCGCCGACGCCGGGGACGCCCGGCAGGCCGTCGCTCGGGTCGCCCCGCAGCAGTGCCAGGTCCGCGTAGCCGGGGCCGTCGACCCCGTACTTCTCGCGGAGCCAGGCCTCGTCGGTGACCTGGAGGGTGCCCACGCCCTTCAGCGGGTACAGCACGCGGCGCTGCTTCGCGTCGTCGACCAGCTGGTACAGGTCCCGGTCGCCCGTGACGATGTCCACCGGGCCCGTGGCGCGTCCGGTCAGGGTGCCGATCACGTCGTCGGCCTCGTACCCGGCGACCCCCACCCGGGCGATGCCGAAGGCGTCCAGGGCCGCCTCGATGATCGGGACCTGCGGGGCCAGGGTGTCCGGGGTCTCCTCGACGTCAGGACCGCTCTCCGTCTCCTGGGCGACCCGGTGGGCCTTGTAAGAGGGGATCAGCTCCACCCGCCAGTGGGGCCGCCAGTCGGCGTCCATGCAGGCGACCAGGTCGTCGGGCCGGTGGTCCTGCACGAGGCGGCCGATGAAGTCGAGCAGACCGCGGACGGCGTTGACCGGAGTGCCGTCGGGGGCCTTCACGGAGTCCGGCACGCCGAAGTACGCGCGGTAGTAGAGGGAAGCGGTGTCCAGGAGCATCAGGCGTCGTGTCGTCGTCACGGTCACGATGATGCACTGAGGGGAAACGGAAAGTGGCGCAGGTACGGCCTCCTCTGCTCTTGAGCGCGAAACCGGGGCCGGTTGCTGCGTAAGGTGCTTACAGCACACCGATGTGCGATGTGCGATGGACCGGACCACCCGGAACAAGGGGAGGGCAGCCCCGCCATGGACGACAGGGACGGCACCGACGGAAAGAACGGGCGCGGAGCGATGGCCGGCGCGGACGACAAGGAGCGGGACCGGGACAAGGACTCCAAGGAACCGCTGCGGGTGGGTGTGGCCGTGCGCAAGAGACGCCGGGCCCTGCACCTGACCCTCGCCGCCGTGTCCGCGCGCAGCGGGCTGTCGGTTCCCTTCCTGAGCCAGATAGAGAACGAGCGGGCCCGGCCCAGCATGCGGTCCCTGGAGCGGGTCGCCGACGCGCTGGAGACCACGGCCGTCGATCTGCTGGCCGCCTCCGACACCGCGCGCACCGTGGACCTCGTACGGGCCGGCGACGAGTCCGCGCTGACCCCCGTCCCCGGCGTACGGCCCCTCGTGCGCGGGCACCACCAGCTGCACGCGCTGGAGTTCACCGGGGACCAGGACGCGGGCCGCGAGTACCAGCACCGCAACGACGAGCTGATGTACGTGGTCTCGGGCGCCTGCCAGGTGGAGGCCGAGGGACGGGCGTACCGGCTGGAGAACGGCGACGCGCTGTTCCTGTCCGGCGGGGTGCGCCACCGCTGGCGGGCCGTCACCGAGGACACCCGGATCCTGATCGTCGCGGTCGGCGAACACATCCACGCGACCTCCGAGCCGCCCTCCCCGGGACACTGACCGGATGCGGGTCGTTTCGCTGGTGCCGTCCCTGACCGAGGCGGTGGCCGTGAGCGCGCCCGGGGCGCTGGCCGGGGTGACCGACTGGTGCACCCACCCGGCCGCCCTCGGGGACGTGGCGCGCATCGGGGGGACGAAGAACCCCGACGTACGGGCGATCGCGGAGCTGCGCCCGGATCTGGTCCTCGCCAACGAGGAGGAGAACCGGGCCCCTGACCTGGCGGCGCTGCGGGAGGCCGGGCTGGAGGTCCTGGTCACCGAGGTACGGGACCTGCCGCAGGCGTTCGCCGAACTGGACCGGGTACTCGTGGGGGCCATGGGGCTGGAGCGGCCCCGGTGGCTCGCGGACGCGGAGGCCGCCTGGGCCCGCGCGGAGCCGTCCGGACCGCCGCTGACGGCCTTCGTGCCCATCTGGCGCCGGCCCTGGATGGTGCTGGGCCGCGACACCTTCGCGGGGGACCTGCTGGCCCGCCTCGGGGTGCGCAACGCCTACGCCGGGCACGCGGAGCGGTACCCGAGGATCCCGGCGGCCGAGCTGGCCGCCGCCGGCTGCGAGCTCGTGGTGTTCCCCGACGAGCCGTACCGGTTCACCGCCGCGGACGGGCCCGAGGCCTTCCCCGGTATCCCGGCCGCGTTCGTCGACGGCCGCCACCTGACCTGGTACGGGCCCTCGCTGGCCGAGGCCCCGGCGGCTTTGGCCGCTGCCCTGCGGGCCTCGCTCTAGTGGGTCCCGCCTAGCGGGGGGCGGCCAGCAGGCGGCCGGTGGCGAGGCCGCGCAGGGTGTTCGCGGCGGCCAGCAGCCAGGCGGTCAGCAGGGCCAGGAAGAGGGCCGCTGCCAGCCAGGAGAAGGCGGTGAGGCCGGTGTGCCGGGCCAGCCCGGCGGCGCCGGTGACACAGGTGCCGACGGGGAAGGTCAGCGCCCACCAGGTCATGGCGAACCCCATGCCGTCCCGGGCGGCCCGCAGCAGCATCGCCCCGGCCAGCGCCAGCCACAGCAGGGCGAATCCCATCACGGGGACCCCGTAGACGACCGCGAAGGCGGAGAGGGCGCCGGAATAGGGGCCGGCCATCGACTGGGGGGCCATGTCCGCGAGGGAGTTCACCGCGGTGGTGGACTGGCCGAGGGGGCCCAGGACCAGGAACAGGGTCGGGGTGAGGACCAGGGGGAGGGGGCCGTGGAAGATCAGCCGGCCGAAGATCAGGGGGAGCAGCAGCAGGGTGGCCAGCAGGCTCAGGCCGAACATCGCGTAGCAGCCGAGCAGCATGGCCTCGCGGGCCTGGCCGGCGGGCAGATGGGGGATGAGCAGGGGGCCCAGCGCGGCGGAGACCATGGGGGCGACCACGGGGAGCAGCCAGACGGGGGTGGCCTGGTGGGCCTCCACCTTGTGCCGGACCACCATCAGGTAGGGGACGGCGACGGCCGCGAGGAGGCCTATGGCGGTGCCGGCGGTGAACAGGACCGTGTCCACGGCCACGGCGGCGGGGACGCCGATGAGGTCCTTGCCGACGATGAGCGCACCTCCGCCGACGGCCAGCAGGGCCATCGAGAGGCAGCCGTAGAAGGGGGCCACGGCGGGGTCCAGGAGGTGGGCGCGGGCCTGGTCGCGGTGGTGGAGCCAGTGGCCGGCCCGGGCGGTCAGCAGAACCGCGAGGGCGGTGGCGGCCAGCACCCAGAAGACCTGGCAGACCACGCGCTGGCCGGGGAGCTGGTACGGGAGGGTCGCGCCGGCATTGGCGATGATCGCCGTGCCCATGACGGAGGCGTACCAATTGGGGCCGAGGTGCCGCAGGGAGGGAGCCTTGTGGGCTGCCGTACGGAGGGCTCCGCTGGTCCCGGAGGTGGTGGGACGGGGGCGTACAAGGGTGGTGGCCATGGATCCAGCGTCCCGCCGGGCGGGGCCGGACGGCAGAGGGTCTCTTCCTATGAGGGCATAAACTGAAGTTATGGGTAATGGGCACGGTAATGAGGAGTGGGTCGAGGGGCAGCTTCCGCTGGCACACCGGGTCCCCGACCTGGGGGCCATGGAACTGCTGCTCGCGGTCGCGCGCGTGGGCAGTCTGAGCGCCGCCGCGCGACGGCTCGGGATCACCCAGCCCGCCGCCAGCAGCCGGATCCGGGCGATGGAGACCCGGCTCGGGGTCGCCCTCGTGGACCGCTCCCCGCGCGGGTCGACGCTGACCGCGGAAGGTGCGCTGGTCACGGACTGGGCCCGGCGGGTGGTCGAGGCGGCCGAGGCCTTCGACGCGGGCGCGCAGGCGCTACGGGGCCGCCGCGACTCCCGGCTGCGGGTCGCGGCCAGCATGACCATCGCGGAGTACCTGCTGCCCGGCTGGCTGATCGCGCTGCGCGGGCAGCGGCCGGACACGGCGGTGTCGCTGCACGCGGGGAACTCGGCGGTGGTGGCGGAACGGGTGCTCGCGCACGAGGCGGACCTCGGCTTCGTGGAGGGGCTGAGCGTGCCGGAGGGACTGGACTCGGTGGTCATCGCGCAGGACCGCCTCGTGGTGGCGGTGGCCCCCGGGCACCCCTGGGCCCGGCGCACGCGCGGAGTGGAGCCGGCCGAGCTGGCGGCGACCCCGCTGATCCTGCGGGAGCGGGGGTCGGGGACCCGGCAGGTCCTGGACGCGGCGCTGGCCGGGTGCGGGGGACTGGCGGAGCCGCTGCTGGAACTGGCCTCCACCACCGCGGTGAAGGCGGCGGCGGTCAGCGGGGCCGGGCCGTGCGTGCTGTCGGAACTGGCGGTCGGGGACGAGATGGCGGGGCGGCGGCTGGTGTCCGTGCCGGTGATCGGGGCGGGGCTGGAGCGGGAGCTGCGAGCGGTGTGGCCCGCGGGGGCGCGGCCGGCGGGCCCGGCGCGCGACCTGCTCTCGCTGACCAGACGCTGACCCGGCCCTGGGCTGGCCCTGACCCGGCCCGGACGCTGACCCGGCCTGGACGCTGACCCGACCTGGCCCTGACCCGGCCTGGACCCTGCCCCGGCCTGGACCCGGCCCTGGGCTGGACCCTGCCCCGGGCTGGGGGGTGTCGGGCGCCCCGTGGTCGGCGGTTTGGGTCAGGGGTGGGTGGAGGCTGCTGTGATCAGGGCCGACATGACACGGGTGTCCTTGTCCAGCTCCGGGTGCCATTGGACGCCCAGGGTCCAGGGGGAGGAGGCGGGGAGTTCGATGGACTCCACCGTGCCGTCCGCGGCGTGGGAGGAGGCGATCAGGCCCCGGCCCAGGCGGTCTACCGCCTGGTGGTGGTAGGTCGGGACCTCCGACTCCTCCGGGACCAGAGCCGCGTACAGCGTGCCGGGGACCGGGCGGACCGGGTGCCAGGAGATCACGCCGGGGCTCGCCACGTGGCCGTCGAGGTGCTGGATCAGGGTGCCGCCCAGGGCCACGTTCAGCGCCTGCATGCCGCGGCAGATGCCGAGCAGGGGCGTGCCCGAGGCCAGGGCCGCGGAGATCAGGGAGAGTTCCCACGCGTCGCGCAGGGTCGCCGCCGGTCCGGTACGGGGATCGCGCGGAGCTCCGTACCGGACCGGGTCCACATCGGGGCCGCCCGCCACGACCAGGCCGTCCAGTCGGCCGAGCACCTCCGCCGCCGCCTCCGGTTCGTCCGGCGGGAGCAGGACGGCGGTGCCTCCCGAGGCCTGGACGAGCTCGTAGTACCCGGTGGGGATGAGGGCCGTCGGGACGTCCCACACCCCGTAGCGGGTGGATTGTTCGACGTAGGTGGTGATGCCGATGAGCGGCCTGGGCACGGGACTACCTCCGGGAGGGGAAGGGCGGATCAGTCGCGGGAGAGCTCGGCCTCGGCTTCCGCCAGCGCCGCGAACTCCTCCTCGGGCGCGGAGGCCACCAGGTGGTGCCGACTGTAGAACGCGAAGTAGGCGAGGGCGACGGCGTACACGGCCAGGGCGATGAACGCCGCGTCCTTGTCCACCAGGAAGGTGGCGACCAGCGCCGAGAGGGCGAGGACGAAGGCCACCGTGGAGGTCGCGATGCCGCCCGGAGTGCGGTACGGCCGTTCCAGGCCGGGCTCGCGGCGCCGCAGCACGATGTGGGAGAGGGCCATGAGCGCGTACGAGATGGTCGCGCCGAAGACCGCCATGTTCAGCATGCGCGGGCCGTTGCCGGTGGCGGCGGCCAGTGCGAAGCCGATGGCGCCGGGGATGAGCAGGCCCAGGTACGGGGCCTTGCGCTTCGAGGTCAGGGACAGGAAGCGCGGGAGGTAGCCCGCCCGGGAGAGGGCGAACAGCTGGCGGGAGCCGGCGTAGATGAGGGAGAAGAAGGAGGCCACCAGCCCGGCCAGGCCCGCGTAGTTGACGAAGGTCTTCAGCCAGGAGAGGCCGGGGTCGCCCTCCAGGGCGACGACGAGCGGGTTGCCCGCGTCCTTGATGGCGTCGGCTCCGCGCGCACCGGTGGAGGCGAGGAAGGTGACCAGGGCGAGCAGGACCAGGATGCCCATGGAGATGGACAGGGCGCGCGGTACCGAGCGGACCGGGTCCTTGGCCTCCTCGGCGGCCAGCGGCACGCCCTCGACGCCGAGGAAGAACCACATGCCGAAGGGGAAGGCGGCCCAGATGCCGAGGATGCCCAGCGGCAGCCAGGAGCTCGCGCCGGCGGCGGTGGTGTCGACGGCGATGTTGTCGAGGTTGGCGGGGTCGAACTGGGTGAAGGCGCCGACGGCGAAGACGACCAGCGCTATCACGGCGATGGCGGTGACGACGAGCGAGAAGCTGAGGGCCTCGCCCACGCCCCACAGGTGGATGCCGATGAAGACGACGAAGCAGGCGAGGTAGACCGGCCAGCCCGAGGTGAGGCCGAAGAGGTTGAGGGACTCCACGTAGTCGCCGATGAAGATGGCGATGGCGGCGGGGGCGAGGATGTATTCGATGAGGATCGCGGTGCCGGTGAGGAAGCCGCCCCAGGTGCCGAGCGCCCGGCGGGCGAAACCGTAACCGCCGCCCGCGGTCGGCAGGATGGCCGACAGCTCGGCGAGCGAGTAGACCAGGCACGCGTACATGACGCCCATCAGGACGGTGGCGATGGCGAGGCCGCCGAAACCGCCCTGGGCGAGGCCGATGTTCCAGCCGGAGAAGTCGCCGGAGACCACGTACGCGACGCCGAGACCGGTCAGCAGCAGCCAGCCGGCGCTGCCGCGGCGCAGGGTGCGGCGCTCCAGGTAACCGTCGGTGCCCTTCCCGGGGACGGGGGTGTGGGGGACAGCGGCCTCGGGGGACGAGGCGGGTTCGGGCACGGCTGCCAGCCGTGCGCCGGGGTCGTCGGCCATGTGCGCTCCTGCCTAGGGCAATGGTTGTGGGGCGTACCTTTGCTCCTCGGGCGTGGCGGGCGCAAGACCCCTGCGTTAAACAGGGGTTACGAATGCCTCTCGGTCCGGGTTCGGGGGCGGGGGTCCGGGTCAGGTCAGGAATCCCCGCAGCAGGGCCGCCGTGCCGCAGCAGTGCTCGCGCATCACCTCGCGCGCCGCCTCCGGGTCGCGGTCCAGCACCGCCTCCACCAGCGTGCTGTGCTGCTGCTGCGAGTGCTCCAGGTTGCGCACCAGCAGCGGAATGCAGTCCAGCAGGTCGTTCACGGTGGCCCTGACGGCCGCGTACTGGGCCGTCAGGGTGGCGGATCCGGCGAGTTCGCACAGGGTGAGGTGGAAGAGGGTGTCCTGGCGGCGGTAGTCGGGCAGCGGGGCGTCGTGGGTGGCGGTCAGCGCCCCCAGCAGCCGGTCGGTGTCGCGCTCGGACAGCCCCTGGGAGGCGCACAGGCCGGCCGCTCCCACCTCCAGGACCTCGCGGAAGCGCAGCACGTCCTCGATGTCCACGCCCGCGACCCGGCGCCGCAGCTCCTCCTCGGTGCCCCCGGCCGGGGTGTCGGGGCGGGGCAGCACAAACGTTCCGCCATACCGCCCGCGCCGGGCCTCCACCAGGCCCTGGTCCTGGAGTACCTTCAGCACCTCGCGGAGCGTCACCCGGCTGATCCCCATCCGCTCGGCCAACTCGCGCTCCGGCGGCAGCCGTTCCCCGCCCGGCACCAGTCCGAGCCGGACCACCTGGAGGATCTGCTCCAGCGCCTCCTCGAAACCGTTGCCCGCCCGCACCTGTCGCAGTACGGGATTGAGCCGCCGGGCCGCCTCGTCCTCGCTCGCCGTATCGGTCATCTCGCCTCCTCCCCTTCCCAAGCAATGGTTCTATTCAATACCTTAGGCCTACTCGGCTCACCGAAGGAGAGAATCCCGTGGTAGACCGCAAGCCGCCGCTTTCGCCCGAAGAGCTCCGTGCTCTCGTCGCCAGCGGTGAAATCGACACAGTGGTCCTGGGCTTCCCCGACATGCAGGGGCGCCTTCAGGGCAAGCGGTTCGCCGCACAGTTCTTCCTCGACGAGGTCCTCCAGCACGGCACCGAGGGCTGCAACTACCTCCTCGCCGTCGACACGGAGATGAACACCGTCGACGGGTACGAGATGTCCTCCTGGGACCGGGGCTACGGCGACTTCGCCATGCACGCCGACCTCGCCACCCTGCGCCGGATCCCCTGGAACCCGGGCAGCGCCTTCATCCTCGCCGACCTCGCCTGGAACGACGGCTCGCCCGTCGTCGCCGCGCCCCGCCAGATCCTGCGCCGCCAGCTCGAGCGCCTCGCCGAACACGGGTACACCGCGATGGTGGGCACCGAGCTGGAGTTCATGGTCTTCCTGGACACCTACGAGCAGGCCTGGAACTCCGACTACCGCGGCCTGACCCCCGCCAACCAGTACAACACCGACTACTCCCTCCTCGGGACCGGCCGCGTCGAACCCCTGCTGCGCCGCATCCGCAACGAGATGCAGGCCGCCGGCCTGGTCGTCGAGTCGGCCAAGGGCGAGTGCAACCTCGGCCAGCACGAGATCGTCTTCCGCTACGACGAGGCGCTGACCACCTGTGACCAGCACTCCGTCTACAAGACGGGGGCCAAGGAGATCGCCGCCCAGGAGGGCGTCTCGCTCACCTTCATGGCCAAGTTCGACGAGCGCGAGGGCAACTCCTGTCACATCCACCTCTCGCTCAACGACGCCGACGGACGCAGCGCGATGGCCGATGACGGCCCGGACGGGCACGACCACGGCGGTATGTCACCCGTGATGCGCCACTTCCTGGCCGGCCAGCTCGCCGCGCTGCGCGACTTCTCCCTTCTCTACGCCCCCAACATCAACTCCTACAAGCGTTTCCAGCCGGGATCCTTCGCGCCGACCGCCGTCGCCTGGGGCGTGGACAACCGGACCTGCGCGCTCCGAGTGGTCGGCCACGGCCGCTCCATGCGCTTCGAGAACCGCCTGCCCGGCGGAGACGTCAACCCGTACCTCGCCGTCGCCGGCCTGGTCGCGGCCGGGATCTACGGCATCGAGAACCGGCTGGAACTGCCCGAGGCCTGTGCCGGCAACGCCTACACCGCCGACTTCGCGCACGTCCCCACCACCTTGCGCGAGGCCGCCGAGCTCTGGGAGAACAGCGAGATCGCCAAGGCCGCCTTCGGCCCCGAGGTCGTCGCCCACTACCGGAACATGGCCCGCGTCGAACTGGACGCGTACGACTCCGCCGTCACCGACTGGGAACTGCGCCGCTCCTTCGAGCGCCTCTAGGCCCCGAGGCGTACCGCAGTCCCCACACGCCCCATTACCGGACCCACCGCACCCACCGCACCCGAACGTCTGAAAGGCCACCACGTGTCCGATGCGCTGGAAGTCTTGAATCCGGCCACCGAGGAACTCGTCGCCGTCGTCCCGGCCGCCACACGGGACGACGTCGACGCCGCCGTCGTACGGGCCACCGCGGCCCAGCGGACCTGGGCGGCCGCCGCCCCCGGCGACCGGGCCAGGCTGCTGCGCCGCTTCGCCTCGATCGTCGACGGGCACATCGAGGAACTGGCACAGCTGGAGGTCCGGGAAGCGGGCCACACCATCGGCAACGCCCGCTGGGAAGCCGGCAACGTCCGTGACGTGCTCGAATTCGCCGCCGGGGGAGTGGAACGGCTCTCCGGCCGCCAGATCCCCGTCGCCGGCGGCATCGACGTCACCTTCCTCGAACCCCTCGGCGTCATCGGCGTGATCGCGCCGTGGAACTTCCCCATGCCGATCGCCGCCTGGGGCCTGGCCCCGGCGCTGGCCGCGGGCAACGCGGTCATCCTCAAGCCCGCCGAGACCACCCCGCTCACCGCGCTGCGCCTCGCCGAACTCGCCCTGGAGGCCGGACTCCCCGAGCACCTGTTCCAGGTGCTGCCCGGCCGGGGCGAGGTGGCGGGCGACGCCCTCGTCGAGCACCCGGGGGTGGCCAAGATCGTGTTCACCGGGTCCACCCGGACCGGCAAGCGGATCATGGCCAAGTGCGCCGACCGGGTGAAGCGCCTCACCCTCGAACTCGGCGGCAAGAACCCCAACATCGTCTTCGCCGACGCCGACCTGGAAGCGGCGGCGGCCGCGGCCCCGATGTCCTTCCTGGACAACACCGGGCAGGACTGCTGCGCCCGCACGCGGATCCTCGTACAGCGCTCCGCCTACGACCGGTTCATGGAACTGATCGTGCCCGCCGTGGAGAAGGTGGTCGTCGGCGACCCGTACGACGAGAACACCCAACTGGGACCGCTGATCTCGCGGGCCCAGCTGGACCGCGTACGGTCCTACGTCACCGATGACCTCACCGTCGTCCGGGGCACAGCCCCCGAGGGCCCCGGCTTCTGGTACCCCCCGACCCTCGTCACCGGCGTCGACCCCACCGCCGCCGTGGCCACCGAGGAGGTCTTCGGGCCGGTCGCCGTCGTCCTGCCCTTCGAGGACGAGGAGGACGCCGTACGGCTGGCCAACGCCACCGACTACGGCCTCGCCGGATCCCTGTGGACCCGCGACGTGGGCCGCGCACTGCGCGTCTCGCGCGCCGTCGCCGCGGGCAACCTGTCGGTCAACTCCCACAGCAGCGTCCGCTACTGGACCCCCTTCGGCGGCTACAAGCAGTCCGGACTCGGGCGCGAGCTCGGACCCGACTCCCTCACCGCTTTCACCGAGACCAAGAACGTCTTCATCAGCACGGAGGCCTGAAGAACATGAGCATCGAGCCCACCGAAGAGATCGTCTGCCGCCGCCTGGTCGGCCGTACCGCCGTCATCACCGGAGCCGGCAGCGGCATCGGCCTCGCCACGGCCCGCCGGCTGGCCTCCGAAGGCGCCAACGTCGTCTGCGGCGACATCGACGAGACCGCGGGCAAGGCGGCTGCCGAGGAGGTCGGCGGCACCTTCGTCAAGGTCGACGTCACCAGCCCGGAGGAGGTCGAGGCCCTGTTCAAGACCGCCTTCGACACCTACGGTTCCGTGGACATCGCCTTCAACAACGCCGGCATCTCGCCCCCGGACGACGACTCGATCCTCACCACGGGCCTGGAGGCCTGGAAGCGGGTCCAGGACGTCAACCTCACCTCCGTCTACCTCTGCTGCAAGGCCGCGCTGCCCTACATGCAGCGCCAGGGCCGGGGCTCCATCATCAACACCGCGTCCTTCGTGGCCCGGATGGGCGCCGCGACCTCGCAGATCTCCTACACCGCCTCCAAGGGCGGCGTGCTCGCCATGTCCCGCGAGCTCGGCGTGCAGTTCGCCCGCGAGGGCATCCGCGTCAACGCGCTCTGCCCGGGGCCCGTCAACACCCCGCTCCTGCAGGAACTGTTCGCCAAGGACCCGGAGCGCGCCGCCCGCCGGATCGTGCACATCCCGCTGGGCCGGTTCGCCGAGCCCACCGAGATCGCCGCCGCCGTCGCCTTCCTCGCGAGCGACGACTCCTCCTTCATCAACGCCACCGACTTCCTGGTCGACGGCGGCATCTCCGGCGCGTACGTCACTCCTCTCTAAGCGACCGCATCACCACCACTCTCCCGACAGCCGGGCGTCCCGCGACGCCCGGCTGTCGTGCTCCACCGTCCGCGACGATCTTGAAAAGAAACGGGAGTGCCACCTCAGTGATCGGACTCAGCACGAAGCGCAGGCTCCAGGCCGCCGGCGCCGCCGCGGTGATAGCCGCCGGAACCCTCACCGCCGCCGCCCCCGCCCAGGCGGACCGCGCCCACTGCACCACCCCGCAGCTGGGGGCCGGTTGGTACGGGGACAACCAGGCCCGGCTCCAGCAGCTCATCCAGGACTACGGGACGTGCAACCCGTACCGGCCGAACCGCAACAAGCCCGTCGCCGTCTTCGACTGGGACAACACCGTCGTCAAGAACGACGTGGGCGACGCACAGATGTTCTGGCTGCTGCGCAACGGCAAGATCCGCCAGCCCGCCGCGGGCGACTGGACCAGGACCAGCCGCCACCTCACCCCGGCCGCCGCCCAGGCCCTGGCCGTTGCCTGCGGGGCCCTCGCGAAGCCCGGCGCCCCGCTGCCCACGGGCACTGCGCAGGGAGCCGGCTGCGCCGACGAGATCAACGCCGTCTACGGCACCGCCGCCACCCGCGGTGCCGCCCCCGCCTTCGCCGGCTGGGACCGCCGTACGTTCGAGCCCGCCTACGCCTGGCTGCCGCAGCTCATGCAGGGCTGGACCGCGCGCGAGATCCGTGGCTTCACGGCCGCCGCGCGGGCCGAGAACCTGGCCGCACCGGTCGACGCCCAGCAGCAGGTCGGCTCCGCCACCGCCACCGGCTGGGTGCGCTACTACGACCAGCAGAAGGACCTCATCGGCGCGCTGCAGAAGGCCGGCTTCGACGTCTGGATCAGCTCGGCCTCGCCGCAGCCGGTCGTCGAGGTGTGGGCCGAGGGCGTGGGCATCGACGCCGGGCACGTCATCGGCATCCGCAACACCACCACGTACGGCGGGAAGTTCACCTCCCACCTGCAGGGCTGCGGATCCGTCGCGGACGGCGCCGACACGATGATCACGTACATCGACGGCAAGCGCTGCTGGATCAACAAGGAGATCTACGGGGTCCGCGGCGCCGCGGCCGAGAACGTCCGGCCGGCCGCCCGCCGCCAGGTGTTCGCCGCGGGCGACTCCGACACCGACATCTCGTTCCTGCGGGACGCGACCGTGCTGCGGCTCGCCGTCAACCGCAACAAGAACGAGCTGATGTGCCGCGCCTACGACAACAGCGACGGCAAGTGGATCGTGAACCCGATGTTCATCCAGCCCAAGAAGCAGAAGGCCGCGCCGTACCCGTGCGCGACCACCGGCTTCACCGGCCGCGACGGCACCCCGGGGCCCGTGCTCCGGGGTGACGCCAGCGTCATCCCGGACCAGACGGACTCCGTCTTCTGACCGGGCCTGGAAGGCGGCCCTAGGGCGTGTCCGCAAAGTAGCGCCGTGCGCCCGGAGGCAGGCGGGACTTTGCGGACACGCCCTAGAGGAAGGTGCGGCCCTCGCCCCGGTAGGTCGGGGCGGAGGCCGTCACCCGGTCGCCCTGGACCAGGTGCAGGGTGTCGAACCGCTCGCACAGCTCACCGGCCTTCGCGTGCCGGAACCAGACCCGGTCGCCGATCAGCAGATCGTCGGCCGGGCTGCCGAGCAGCGGGGTCTGCACCTCGCCGGCCCCCTCCTGCGGGTCGTAGCGCAGCCCCTCGGGGAGGTACGGGACCGGCAGCCGGTCCGCGCCGGGCGCGCCGGAGGCCGGGTACCCGCCGCCGAGCACCGTGATCACCCCGACCCCGGGCCGGCGGACCACCGGCTGGGCGAAGAGCGCCGCCGGGCGGCCGCTGAAGGAGGTGTAGTTGTCGAACAGCCGCGGTACGTACAGCCCCGACCCGGCGGCGATCTCGGTCACCGCGTCCTCGGCGGCGGTCTGCTGGACGCTGCCGGTGCCGCCGCCGTTGACGAACTCCAGGTCCGGGACCACCGCGCGCACGGCCCGTACGGCCTCGGCCCGGCGGGCGGCCAGCTCCTTGCGGGCCGCGCCCTGCATCAGCCGGATGGCGCGCGACCTCAGCGGGCGCCCCGCGAGCGCGTCGCCGACCCCGGCCACGTGGCCCTCGTAGCCCATCACCCCGACCACCCGGAAGCCGGGCCGGGCGCTCACGGCGCGGGCCAGCTCGGCGAGCTGGGCGGGCTCGCGCAGCGGGGAGCGGCGGGCGCCGACGCGCACCCGGCCGCCGAAGAGCTGCAGGGCGGTGTCCAGTTCCAGGCAGACCCGGATCTCCTGGGCGCCGCCATCGCGGGCCCCGTCCACGAGCTCCAGCTGCGCGAGGTCGTCGACCATCACGGTGACCGCGCGGGCCAGCTTCGGATCGGCGGCGAGCTCGGCGAAGCCGGCCCGGTCGGCTGACGGGTAGGCGAGGAGCACGTCCTCGAAGCCCGAGCGGGCCAGCCAGATCGACTCGGCGAGGGTGTAGGACATGATCCCGGCGAATCCGGGCCGTGCCAGGACCCGTTCGAGCAGCGCGCGGCAGCGTACGGACTTGCTCGCCACCCGGACCGGCTTCCCGCCGGCGCGACGCACGAGGTCGTCGGCGTTGGCGTCGAACGCGTCCAGGTCCACGAGGGCCAGCGGAGCGTCGAGATGGGCGGTGGCCCGGTCGTAGCGGGCCCGGTCGGCGGCGGGGGAGTTCATGGGCGGCAGCCTGCCAGATGGGTGTACTCGTGGGTAGGGGGTTCGCGGGGGCCGGGAGGTGCCCTGCCAGGTCAGGGGCCCGGCAGGGTGCTGCGGTCACATCTCGGTCTCGACCTCCGGATGCCCCTTTTGGATATGGAGACGGCAGTTCGAATGTGTTTACCGTCGCTCCTCCCCGGCCGACGTTTCCGGTGCCGGCGGGCGCGTAAAGTAAGGGCAGGCAGCCGACGGGAACGGGGGGCTGAGCCGCCGGATGAGTACGTCCACACCGCACGGCGGGGTCCTGACCACGCCCGACTACATCCAGGTACCGCCACGGCGGCGCCCGGGAACGGTCCTCGCCGCCGCCCTGTGCGGCCTTCTCGGCCTCGGTCTCACCGGTGCGGCCGGCTACAAGGCGGTCTCCGACCACCAGGCCGCGTCCCGGCCCGTGCCCCCCGCCGAGGCCTACCGCAAGGCTGCGTCCCTCTGGCACAGCACCCCCGTCGACACCCTGTTCCCGCCCGTCCTCGACGGCCAGGGCGCCGGGCCGGGCGGCGCCGACCGGACGTGGACCCGGATCACCGCCGCCGCCGCCGACGGCTGCTCCGAGGAAACGCTCGGCTCCGACTGGCAGGCCCTGTTCGCCGGGACCGGCTGCACCCGCGTGCTCCGTGCCACCTACACCGACGCCACCCGCAGCTCCTTCGTCACGGTCGGCATGGTCTTCACCCCCGCCGAGGCCGCCGCCATGGACCTCCTGCGCGGCCGGCTGACCGCCCCGATCGGCTACGGGTTCCCCGACAACCGCCGCGGCGCCTGGACCGCCTCCGTGCTCGCCGAAGCCCCGGTCGTCGTCTACACGGTGTCCGCCTTCGCTGACGGCCGCCGCCTCAACACCCCCAGTCCCGCGGAGGACAAGATGGCCGAGGACGCCCGCGGGCGCGTGGCCCAGGCGGGCCTCGGTCACGAGGCCAAGGCCATCGGCGAACTGGTGGAAGGCACTCTGCGCACCCTCGCGACCACCCCTCCGGGCAAGCCGGTCCGGCCGGCCGCGGAGCCGTCGAAGACCCCGCAGGCCCCGCAGAACTCGCAGCCGTCAAAGGCTCCGACGGGGACCCCGGAGGCCTCCCGATGACCCGCCGCGCCCTGTTCCCGGCGGCCCTCGCCCTCGGAGCCCTGTTCACCGTCACCGCCGCGCCGCCGGCCGCTGCCGACGCCATCCGCGACCGCCAGTGGGGGCTGTTGGCCCTGCGCGCCGATGAGGCCTGGGGCACCACGATGGGCGAGGGGGTCACCGTGGCAGTCCTCGACACCGGGGTCGACCCGACCCACCCCGACCTGGCCGGCCAGGTCATGGAGGGCGCCGACCTCGTCGGCATCGGCGCCGTACGCGGCGACCGCGCCTGGGCCCGCCACGGCACCGCCATGGCCGGGATCATCGCCGGGCACGGCCACGGCACCGACCGCAAGAAGGGCATCCTGGGCATCGCCCCCGCGGCGAAGATCCTCCCGGTCCGGGTGATCCTGGAGGAGGGTGACCCCGGCCGGGACAAGGCCCGCGAAAGCAAGGGCGGAGCCCTCGCCGAGGGCATCCGCTGGGCCACCGACCACGGCGCCGACGTGATCAACCTCTCGCTCGGCGACGACAGCAGCTCCGCCCACCACGACGCGGCCGAGGACGAGGCCGTCCAGTACGCCCTCGGCAAGGGCGTGGTCGTCGTCGCCTCCGCGGGCAACGGCGGCAAGTCGGGGGACCGCATCTCGTACCCGGCCGCCTACCCCGGGGTCATCGCCGTCACGGCCGTCAACCGCGAGAACAAGAAGGCATCCTTCTCCACCCGGAGCTGGTACGCGACCGTCAGCGCCCCGGGCGTCAACGTGGTCATCGCCGACCCCGACCGCTCCTACTACAACGGCTGGGGCACCAGCGCCGCCTCCGCCTACGTCTCGGGCGCCGTCGCCCTGGTCAGGGCCGTCCACCCCGACCTGTCCCCGGCGCAGATCAAGAACCTGCTGGAGGACACGGCCTCCAGTCCCCCGCGCGGCGGCCGTGACGACTCCCGCGGCTTCGGCCTGGTGGACCCGGTCGCCGCCCTCCAGAAGGCCGACGAGCTGTC
Organism: Streptomyces sp. NPDC059957; assembly: GCF_042730015.1. NCBI lineage: Bacteria > Bacillati > Actinomycetota > Actinomycetes > Kitasatosporales > Streptomycetaceae > Streptomyces > Streptomyces sp. NPDC059957. Next base: position 19,076 of record NZ_JBHWMB010000045.1, read on the forward strand.
CCCCGAGCCGGTGCTGCCCGTACCCGTCGCGAGCGGGAGCACCTACTTCGGCGCCGGTCCCGACCCGGTGCGTGATCCCGGGCTCTGGGCCCGCTTCGGAGCCCCGGCGGGCGTGGCCGCGGGGCTCGCGCTGCTCGTGGCGGCCGGCGTACTGGCCCGGCGGCCCGGGGCCGGACGGCGGGATCCCGACGCGGGATAGGCTCGGGGAACTGTGGCGAACAAAGCTGAGCTGAACAAAAACATTCCGGACCCCGGTTTCTCCGACGACGACGGCTCCGCCGACCCCCGGCTGAGCGCGGCCCTGGCCGCCTGGGCCGTGGACAGAGCCAAGGAACCGGAGGTGCTGGCGGCCCTCAAGGACGCCCGCCTGCTGGTTCCCGTCGTCGCGGTCCTCGGTGAGGTCGAGACCGACCCCGAGACCGGGCTCAAGCGCGAGAAGACCAGCGACATGGCCGTCCCCACCCTGCGGGCAGGGGACCGGCGGGCGCTGCCCGCCTTCACCTCCATCGCCTCGCTGGCCCTGTGGGACCCGGCCGCCCGGCCGGTGGCGGTGCCGCTGCACCAGGCGCTGGCCGCCGCCGCGCACGAGAAGGCCGACACCATCGTGCTCGACCTGTCCGGGCCGGTCCCGTACCAGCTCGCGAGGCCCGCGCTGCTCGCGCTCGCCGAGGGCCGCACGGACGCCGGCCCGCTCGCCGACCCCGCCGTGCGCGAGGCCGTACGGGCCGTCGTGACCGCCGAACCGGCCGTGCTCGGCGCCCACCTGGGCCCGGGCGGCGCGGACGCCGACGGAACCCTGGCGATCGTGCTGGCGACCGGTCCGCAGGCCGCGGCGGCGGCCCGCCGGGTGGCCGAGGCCCTGGCGGCCGACGAGACCCTGCGCGCACGCCTCGTAGGCGGACTGGACCTGGCGCTGCTCCCGGAGGGGGCCCCGGTCCCGCCGGGCGAGCCGCTCTTCACGCGCTGACCCCCGGAACGCACGAGGGCGCCTCCCGGCATCGGGAGGCGCCCTTCCTGCTGCTCCGGGTGTTACGCGTACACGGGGCCCGTGAACTTCTCGCCCGGGCCCTGCCCCGGCTCGTCCTGCACCAGCGAGGCCTCGCGGAAGGCCAGCTGGAGGGACTTCAGGCCGTCGCGCAGCGGGGCGGCGTGGAAGGAGCTGATCTCGGTGGCGCTCGCGGTGACCAGGCCGGCCAGGGCGGTGATCAGCTTGCGGGCCTCGTCGAGGTCCTTGTACTCGGAGTCCGGCTTGTCCAGGCCCAGGTTGACCGCCGCCGCGCTGAGCAGGTGGACGGCCACCGTGGTGATGACCTCGACGGCCGGCACGTCCGCGATGTCGCGGGTCAGGTCGTCGTAGTCGGGAGCGGCCGGGGATTCGGAGGGGGCACCGGAGGAGGAACCGGAGGGCGTCGCGTCAGTCATGTGCCCCACGATATGCCGTGCGGCGGGCTTGCAACGCGGGTGCTAGTATGTACTTCGACCGGCCGGACACTTATGTGCCCGGCCCACAAGTGGAGGCTCCGATTCTCCCACCCAGCCACCCTCACGGGAGGCGGGTCACCGGTCTGGTGGTATCCATCGTTCCGTACGGACGATGGAAAGCTGCCCGATTTTGCGCCCCGCGGTTCGCACGCGACGGTGCTCCGGTTGTATTGGAGCCCCCGCCTGTGCCCGGCGGGGCTTTTTTCATTCCCCGCCGCGGTCGGTCTGACGGAAATATCGTCAGCGGCTGTCCTCCAGGCAGCCGTGTGGTGCTACCGAGGAGGATCCATCAGCACCGAGCCCCGCATCAACGACCGGATTCGCGTTCCCGAGGTACGACTCGTCGGCCCGAGTGGCGAGCAGGTCGGCATCGTGCCGCTTGCCAAGGCGCTTGAGCTCGCGCAGGAGTACGACCTCGACCTGGTCGAGGTCGCGGCGTCCGCACGCCCGCCGGTCTGCAAGCTCATGGACTACGGCAAGTTCAAGTACGAGTCGGCCATGAAGGCCCGTGAGGCGCGCAAGAACCAGGCGCACACGGTCATCAAGGAAATGAAGCTCCGGCCGAAGATCGACCCGCACGACTATGACACCAAGAAGGGTCACGTCGTTCGGTTCCTCAAGCAGGGCGACAAGGTCAAGATCACGATCATGTTCCGTGGTCGCGAGCAGTCCAGGCCGGAACTCGGCTACCGACTGCTGCAGCGTCTGGCTTCGGACGTCGAGGACCTCGGGTTCATCGAGTCGAACCCGAAGCAGGACGGCCGAAACATGATCATGGTTCTCGGTCCGCACAAGAAGAAGACCGAGGCAATGGCCGAAGCCCGCGAGGCGCAGGCCGCCCGCAAGGCCGAGCGCCAGGGTGTTGCGGTCAGCGACGAGAGCGGTGACGAGGCCCTGGCCGCCGACGCCGCGCTCGAGGCGGAGAACGCCGCACTCGAAGCCGAGGACGTGGACGCCGAGGACGCTTCCGACGAAGCGACCGACGCGGCCGACACGGCCGAGGCCGGCACCGACGAGGCAGCCGCCTCCGACGAGGCCTCTGCCCAGGCCTGATTCCGAGGCAGCCCGTCTCGGATCACCGATACAACATGACGCTCCCGTGAGCCGGCCCCCACCAGGGCCGGTGGGGGCGCCACCGACGAGGAGATAACGGCGCTATGCCGAAGAACAAGACGCACTCCGGGACCAAGAAGCGCTTCAAGATCACCGGCTCCGGCAAGGTGCTCCGTGAGCGCGCCGGCAAGCGCCACCTGCTCGAGCACAAGTCGTCCCGTGTCACCCGCCGCCTGACCGGCACCGCGGAGATGGCCCCCGGCGACGCCGCGAAGATCAAGAAGCTTCTCGGCAAGTGACGTCCTCCGCTCCCCGTCCGGGAGCGGGAGCACGTCGAGACCGGGACCCCATCGAATTCGGGCCGTGTGAAGTCATCCACGGCCCCGCTACAAGGAGTACAAAGTGGCACGCGTCAAGCGGGCAGTAAACGCGCACAAGAAGCGTCGGGCAATCCTCGAGGCGGCGAAGGGTTACCGCGGTCAGCGTTCGCGCCTGTACCGCAAGGCCAAGGAGCAGGTCACCCACTCCCTGGTCTACAACTTCAACGACCGCAAGAAGCGCAAGGGCGACTTCCGTCGTCTCTGGATCCAGCGCATCAACGCGGCTGCCCGTCAGAACGGCATGACGTACAACCGCCTCATCCAGGGTCTGAACGCCGCCAACATCGAGGTGGACCGCAAGATCCTCGCCGAGCTGGCCGTCAACGACGCCAACGCGTTCGCCGCGCTGGTCGAGGTCGCGCAGAAGGCCCTCCCGGCCGACGTCAACGCCCCGAAGGTCGCTGCCTAAGCAGCACGCCCTCAAGGCTGCAGTAACGTGCCCGGACCCGCAGGCCTCGCGCCTGCGGGTCCGGTGCGTTGACCCACCATTTCCTTTGATCAGGGCAGCCACCCGCTGTACGTACGGAAGCGAGCCGACCGCCATGGGCACCCCCGCCGAGCTGATTTCCCCCCGGTCCACCCGGGTGGCCGCCGCCAGGCGACTGGCGCGACGCAATTTCCGTACCAAGGAGCGCCGCTTCATCGCCGAGGGCCCGCAGGCCGTGCGCGAGGCCGTGGAGCACCGCGGTGCCGGCGGCGAGTCCACGCTGATCGAGCTGTTCGCGACCGTGGAGGCCGCCGAGCGCTACGCCGACATCGTCGACGCCGCGTACGCCGCCGGAGCACGCGTCCACTACGCCTCCGACGAGGTGCTCGCGGAGGTCTCGCAGACCGTCACCCCGCAGGGCCTGGTCGGCGTCTGCCACTTCCTCGACTCCCCGTTCGAGGAGATCCTGGGGGCCCGGCCCAAGCTCGTCGCCGTTCTCGCGCACGTCCGCGACCCCGGCAACGCCGGTACGGTGCTGCGCTGCGCGGACGCCGCCGGAGCCGACGCCGTCGTGCTGACCGACGCCTCCGTGGACCTGTACAACCCCAAGTCGGTACGCGCCTCCGTGGGCTCCCTCTTCCACCTCCCGGTGGCCGTCGGAGTGCCCGTGGAGCAGGCCGTCGAGGGGCTGCGCGCGGCCGGTGTGCGGATCCTCGCCGCCGACGGGGCCGGCACGGACGACCTCGACGCCGAGCTCGACGCGGGCACCATGGGCACCCCCTCGGCCTGGATCTTCGGCAACGAGGCCTGGGGCCTGCCCGAGGAGACCAGGGCGCTCGCCGACGCGGTCGTACGGGTCCCGATCCACGGAAAGGCCGAGAGCCTGAACCTCGCCACGGCCGCCGCGGTGTGCCTGTACGCCTCCGCGCGTGCACAGCGGGCGCCCGGAGGGTGCCGCTCCGTGACCCCCAGCTAGTAATGTGGCCGCCCGGGGGGCCCACTGCGCTACTCGGAGATGTGGGGTACGGGGACATGACCGTCGGTACGAACAGCTCGCCAGGTGCCGCCAAGGCGGCCGGCGCACCGGTCCTGACGACCGTGCCCCAGCTGGCCGCCCCCGCCACCCGGGTGCCCGTGCAGCAGCCCCAGAACGACGCCGCCCCGCCCCCGCAGGCCCGGCCCGCGCCCGCGAGCCCCGTAGGCGCCGCAGGTCCCGTCGCGGAAGGACGGGACGCGGCGGAGGACCCGGACGGGCACGGCGGGTTCGACGCGCTCGGGATCGACCCCGACGACCTGCCCGACGGGCTGGTGATCGCCGACGCCACCGGCCGGGTCATCTGCTTCAACTCCGCCGCCGCCCGCATCACCGCCCTCGTGGCCGGTGAGGCCCTGGGCCTGGGCATCGAGCGCGCACTCCCGCTGGAGGACCTCGAGGGCCGCCGCTGGTGGGCGCTGACCGACCCCTACGGAGGCCTCGCCACCCGGCGTGGACAGCCCGAGCGCAACCTCCTGCTCCCCGGCGGCCGCGAGGTGCTCGTCTCCGCCCGGTACGTGCGCACCCATCCCAAGGGCCCGGTGCGCCGGCTCGTGGTCACCCTGCGCGGCACCGAGGCCCGGCGGCGCACCGAGCGCAGCCACGCCGAGCTGATCGCCACCGTCGCGCACGAGCTGCGCTCCCCGCTGACCTCCGTGAAGGGGTTCACGGCGACCCTCCTCGCCAAGTGGGAGCGGTTCACCGACGACCAGAAGCGGTTGATGCTGGAGACCGTCGACGCCGACGCGAACCGCGTCACCCGGCTCATCGCCGAGCTCCTGGACATCTCCCGCATCGACTCGGGCCGCCTGGAGGTGCGCCGCCAGCCGGTCGACATCTCCACGGCCGTGGGCCGCCACGTCCAGGCGCTCACCGCGAACGGGCAGGCCCCGGAGCGGTTCCTGGTCAGCGTGAGCCGGCCGCTGCCCGACTTGTGGGCGGACCCGGACAAAATTGACCAGATCCTCGGCAACCTGCTCGAAAATGCGGTGCGGCACGGCGAGGGAACCGTCACCATCGACGTGACGCCGACCAGCTTCGCGAACGCCGCGGGGAAGACCGAGAAGGGAACCGCCGTCACCGTGACCGATGAAGGCCCTGGTATCCCCGAGGAGTCGATGGGCCGCGTCTTCACCCGCTTCTGGCGGGGGAGCAAGCGCGGCGGCACCGGCCTGGGCCTCTACATCGTCAAGGGCATCGTGGAAGCCCACGGCGGCACCATCAAGGTCGGCCGCGGCCCCGGAGGCGGCGCCGAGTTCCGATTTATCCTGCCCGTCGGCGCCCCCGCGTACCTCACGCAGTAGTCCTGCGGAGCGTCTCGCCAAGCGGCCCACGGGCTCCTTCACCCCCAGCGACCTTTAGACTCGACCTTTGGCACCTTTGCGTCCTTGTGCCGAGCGCGTCCTGCGCGTCGCGCGGGGGACCCACCAGCCAGCCATCGGAAGTACGGGAAGAGATGTCGGCACCGAACAAGTCCTACGACCCTGTCGAGGTCGAGGCACTGAAACCGGAAGAGATCGAGCGCATGCGGGACGAGGCGCTCGCCGCCTTCGCCGCCGCCGGTGACCTCGACGAACTTCGGGAGGCGAAGACCGCGCACATGGGCGACCGCTCGCCCCTGGCGCTCGCCAACCGAGAGATCGGCGCGCTGCCCCCGCAGGCCAAGGCCACCGCGGGCAAGCTCGTGGGCCAGGCGCGGGGCGCCGTGAACAAGGCCTTCGGGGCCCGCACGGTCGCGCTCGAAGCCGAGCGCGACGAGCGGGTGCTGGTCGAGGAGGCGGTGGACGTCACGCTGCCCTACGACCGCGTGCCCGCCGGCGCCCGGCACCCCCTGACCACGCTGATGGACCGCATCGCGGACATCTTCGTGGCCATGGGGTACGAGGTCGCGGAGGGCCCCGAGGTCGAGGCGGAGTGGTTCAACTTCGACGCCCTCAACTTCACGCCCGACCACCCCGCGCGCCAGATGCAGGACACCTTCTTCGTCCGGGGGCCGGAAGGCACCGAGGGCGACGAGTCCGGTGTCGTGCTGCGCACCCACACCTCCCCGGTGCAGGCGCGCTCGCTGCTGGAGCGCAAGCCCCCCGTCTACATCGTGTGCCCGGGGCGGGTGTACCGCACCGACGAGCTCGACGCGACGCACACCCCGGTCTTCCACCAGGTCGAGCTGCTCGCCGTGGACGAGGGCCTGACCATGGCGGACCTCAAGGGCACCATGGACCACATGGTCCAGGAGCTGTTCGGCGAGGGCACCACCACGCGCCTGCGCCCGCACTTCTTCCCCTTCACCGAGCCGTCCGCCGAGATGGACATGCAGTGCTACGTGTGCCGCGGCGCGTCGGTGGGCAACCCCGACCGCCCGTGCCGCACCTGCTCCAGCGAGGGCTGGATCGAGCTCGGCGGCTGCGGCATGGTCAACCCGAAGGTGCTCATCGCCTGCGGTGTGGACCCGGAGAAGTACAGCGGGTTCGCCTTCGGCTTCGGCATCGAGCGGATGCTGATGTTCCGCCACAACGTAGAAGACATGCGAGACATGGTCGAGGGTGACGTTCGTTTCACCCGGCCGTTCGGGAGTGAGATCTGATGCGCGTCCCGCTTTCTTGGCTGCGGGAGTACGTCGACCTCCCCGCGGGTGAAACCGGTCGCGACGTGGCCCACAAGCTCGTCGACGCCGGCCTCGAGGTCGAGACCGTCGAGCAGCTCGGCGGCGGGCTCAAGGGCCCGCTCGTCGTCGGCCAGGTGCTGACCATCGAGGAGCTCGAAGGCTTCCGCAAGCCGATCCGCTTCTGCACCGTGGACGTCGGCGCCGCCAACGGCACCGGCCTGCCGCAGGAGATCGTCTGCGGCGCCCGGAACTTCTCCGTCGGCGACAAGGTCGTCGTGGTCCTGCCGGGCGCGGTGCTGCCCGGCGACTTCGCGATCGCCGCGCGCGAGACGTACGGCCGCACCTCGCACGGCATGATCTGCTCCGGCGACGAGCTGGGCATGGGCGACGACGGCACGCACGGCATCATCGTGCTGCCGCACGAGCACGAGGTCGGCACCGACGCGATCAAGCTCCTGGAGCTGGTCGACGAGGTCCTCGACATCGACATCACCCCGGACCGCGGCTACTGCATGTCCATGCGCGGCGTGGCCCGCGAGGCCGCCACCGCCTACGGCCTGCCGCTGCGCGACCCGGCGCTGCTCGACGTGCCCCAGCCGAACTCGTACGGCTACGCCGTCAAGATCGACGACCCGCAGGGCTGCGACCGCTTCACCGCGCGCACGGTGACCGGCCTCGACCCCGAGGCACGCTCCCCGATCTGGCTCACGCGCCGCCTCCAGAAGGCGGGCATGCGCCCGATCTCGCTCGCCGTCGACATCACCAACTACGTGATGCTCGAGCTCGGCCAGCCGCTGCACGCCTACGACCGCTCGCGGATCGACGGCGCCATCGGCGTCCGCCGGGCCGAGCAGGGCGAGAAGTTCACCACCCTGGACGGAGTCAAGCGCACGCTCGACTCCGAGGACCTGGTGATCACCGACAACAGCGGCCCGATCGGGCTCGCCGGTGTCATGGGCGGCGCCAACACGGAGATCGCCGACTCCGTCACGGACCCGGAGACGGGCGCCGTCACCGGCACCACCGACGTGGTCGTGGAGGCCGCGCACTTCGACTCCGTGTCGATCTCGCGCACCGCCCGCCGCCTCAAGCTGTCCTCCGAGGCGTCCAAGCGCTTCGAGCGCGGCGTCGACCCGCAGGCCGCCGCCGCTGCCGCGCAGCGCACCGTCGACCTGCTGGTGCTGCTCGCGGGCGGCACCGCCGAGGCCGGCGTCACCGAGCTCACCGCACCGGGCGCCCCGCGCACCATCGCGATGAGCGCGGACCACCCCGACAAGGTCGCGGGCATGCAGTACGGCCGGGAGACCGTCGTACGCCGCCTGCAGGAGGTCGGCTGCGACGTCTACGGCCAGGACGAGCTCGTCGTCACGGCGCCCTCGTGGCGGCCCGACCTCGCCGAGCCCAACGACCTCGCCGAGGAAGTCATCCGGCTGGAGGGCTACGGGAACCTCCCCTCCACCCTCCCGCAGGTGCCCTCCGGCCGCGGTCTGACCGCCCGGCAGCAGCTGCACCGCCGGGTCGGCCGCGCGCTGGCCGGCGCGGGCTACGTCGAGGCGCTCAGCTACCCCTTCATCGGGGAAGGCGTCTTCGACCAGCTCCAGCTGTCCGCGCACGACGCCTCCCGCCAGGTCGTCAAGCTGGTCAACCCGATCTCCGACGAGGAGCCGGCGCTGCGCACCACGCTGCTGCCGGGTCTGCTCGGCGCGCTGCGCCGCAACGACAGCCGGGGCAGCCACGACCTCGCCCTCTTCGAGACCGGCTCGGTCTTCCGGGCCGCCGCGCAGCCGGGCGTCGCCGTACGCCTCGGCGTCGACCGGCGTCCCACCGACGAGGAGATCGCCACCCTGAACGCGGCCCTGCCCGCACAGCCGCGCTACGCCGCGGTCGTGCTGGCCGGAGCCCGCGAGCAGGCCGGCTGGTGGGGCAAGGGCCGTCCGGCCGACTGGGCCGACGCGGTCCAGGCGGCGCGTTCGCTGGCCGTCGAGGCCGGTGCGGAGCTCGTCGTGCGCCAGGGCCAGTACGGCCCCTGGCACCCGGGTCGCTGCGCCGAGCTGCTCGTCACCCTGGACGGGGTGGAGACGGTCATCGGGCACGCCGGTGAGCTGCACCCGCGCGTGGTCAAGGCGATGGGCCTGCCGGCCCGCACCAGCGCCATGGAGCTCGACCTGGACCGCCTCGCGGCGGCCGGCGGCGAGGCCCTCCAGGCGCCCCGGATCTCCTCCTTCCCGGTGGCGACCCAGGACGTCGCGCTGATCGTGGACGCGTCGGTGCCGGCTTCGGCCGTCGAGGACGCGCTGCACAAGGGCGCCGGTGAACTGCTGGAGTCCCTGCGGCTGTTCGACGTGTTCGAGGGCGAGCAGGTGGGCGAGGGCAAGAAGTCCCTGGCCTACGCGCTGCGCTTCCGCGCGACCGACCGCACGCTGACCGCCGAGGAGTCCACGGCGGCCCGTGACGCGGCGGTCGCCCTCGCGGGCGAGCGTACGGGGGCGGTGCTGCGCGGCGCGTAGCCGCTGCCGCTCGTGCTGAGGGGGTGCATCCCGGTTCCGTCCGGGGTGTGCCCCCTCACCCGTACCCGGGCTGCGCCCCGGACCCGCGCCTCAAACGCCGGCGAGGCTGGATGCATTCAGCCCGTCCGGCGTTTGAGGACCGGGTCCGGGCGGAGCCCGGTTTCGGGAAGGGGCGGGGTGGGGGAAGCCGCCCGCAGGGCTGCGCGGCCGCGCCGAGGGCGCGGACGTCCGGGCCGGTATCGGGGAGCACGCGGGCCGGAGGGGGGACCACGCGGGCCGGGCCCGGTGGGTGGGCCCGGCGCGCGCTCGGTCCGGCCCGGCCGGGTCCCGGCGACCAACCAGGACCCGGCGGAGCCGAAGCGCGCCGCCCGCCTGCCGTGGAGTGTCGGGCAGACAACAGGACGGGCGGCGCGGTTGACGGGTCGTCGCACTGTACGAGGGGGAGCCGACGACCCGAGCTACCTCTTGGCGAGGCCCTTAAGTGAAGCGCTCGGACGGGCCTGCGCGGCAGGGTGCGTATCGCATTTATGCGCGTACGACGTTCACACCCCGTGTGAACCCCGCACCCACTAGCCTGGATCCGACGAGCCCTTGGAGCGGCCATGCAGCCCAATGCACTGCTCGACGCCCTCCTCGCCGAGGCGGGCATGTCCCATGCCGGACTCGCCGCGTACGTGAACCAGGCGGGCCGTTCCCGCGGACTCGCCCTGCGCTACGAACACACCGCCGTGGCACGGTGGTTGAAGGGGCAGCGCCCGCGCGGCCAGGTCCCGGACCTGATCTGCGAGGTGATCGGGGGCCGGCTGCGGCGGCCGCTCTCCCTCGACGACGTCGGGTTCGGTCTGCCCGGACAGCCCGCCGATCCGCAAGGGGCCCCGCTCAGCGGCTTCGTCGACCGCGCCGCCGCACTGTGGCGCTCCGACGGCAACGGCCGGCAGCCCCTCGACGCCGGGGCGCTGACCGGTACCCCGGCGGTGATGCCCGTATGGGAGTGGGAGAACCCGCCCGAGGACGCCGACGTGTCCCGCGAGGGGCCGACCCGCGTCGGTCCCGAGCACGTGGAGATCCTGAAGGCCGCCCGCGCGCACTACGAGCTGATGTACCGCCGGGCCGGCGGCGTGGCCACCCGGGACCGGGTCGTCCGCTTCCTCGGTACCGAGACCGCCCCGATGCTGCGCGGGAGTTACTCCGACGGGCTCGGCCGCAGCCTGCACCGGGCCGGGGGTTCCCTCGTGGCCGTGGCGGGGATCTGCGCGTACGACTCGGACGCGCACGGGCTGGCCCAGCGGTACTTCCACCAGGCGCTGAGGCTGGCCAAGGCGAGCGGGGACCGGGGGCTCGGGGCCTACGTGATCGCGCTGATCGTCAACCAGTCCCTCCATCTACGGGAGTTCCGCCAGGCCGTTGCCTTCGCCGAGGCCGCCCTGCGCGCCGCGGGACGGCACACCACCCCGGCCCTGGCCGCGGACCTGTACGCCATGCAGGCCAAGGCGTACGCCCAACTCGGTGATACCGCGACCGCGTTGGCCTGCATCCGCAAGGCCGAGGCGGCGGCGGAACGGATCCGGCCCGGCACGGAGCCGGACGAGACGGGGTACGTACAGCCCGGGCTGGTCAACGTACAGGTGGCGGAGGCGCTGCTCGGCATGGGCGATCTGCGGGCGGCCCGGGAACAGGCCTCGGCCGCCGTCGGCACCCCCGCGCACGACCGGGGCCGGGTGCACCGGCTCGCGATGCTGTGCGAGATCCAGCTGCGCCAGGGCGAGGCCGATCAGGCGGTGGCCTCGGCGGCCGAAATGGCCGAGCGGGCCAAGGGGATGGAATCGCTGCGCCTGCGCGACCGGTTGCGCGTGGTCCGGGAGCAGCTGCTGACCAGCGGTTGTCCGGGGGCCGAGGACACGGCCGAACTCATCGACGGGGCGCTGCGCGTTCCGCTGTGACATCCCCGTGGCGTTCTCTGCGCCGCCCTTTGCGCGTTCCCCTGGGCGGGGGTGAACTGCTGCCATGTTGCCACCTACTCGATCGGAAGGTGGCAGAACCGTGCAGTGGATGAACTTGAGTGAGCAAACCGTGTACACGAACCGCTGGTTCGATGTGAATCTCGCCGATGTGGAGCTCCCCGACGGCCGGCACCTGGACCACTTCGTCATCCGGCTGCGCCCGGTCGCCGTCGCCACGGCCGTCAACGAGGCCAACGAGGTGCTGCTGCTGTGGCGCCACCGCTTCATCACCGACAGCTGGGGCTGGGAACTGCCCGCCGGGGTCGTCGAGGACGGGGAGTCCGTCGAGCGGGCGGCCGCCCGCGAGATGGAGGAGGAGTCGGGCTGGCGGCCCGGCCCCCTGCACCACCTGATGACCGTCGAGCCGTCCAACGGGCTGACCGACGCCCGCCACCACCTCTACTGGGCGGACGGGGCCACGTACACGGGCCACCCCGAGGACGACTTCGAGTCCTCGCGCCGCGAGTGGGTACCGCTCAAGCTGGTCCCCGACATGATCGCGCGCGGCGAGATCCCGGCCGCCAACATGGCGGCCGGGCTGTTGCTGCTGCACCACCTGCGGCTCGGCTGAGCCGCGGGCGGCCCGCCGCGGGGGTCAGCTGTACGGGTAGAAGCCCGAACCCGTCTTGCGACCGAGGCGGCCGGCATCGACCATGCGCTGGAGCAGCGGGGGAGCCGCGTACAGGGGCTCCTTGAACTCCGCGTACATCGAGTCGGCCACCGAGGCCACCGTGTCCAGACCGATGAGGTCCGCGAGCTTCAGCGGGCCCATCGGGTGGGCACAGCCCAGCTCCATGCCGTTGTCGATGTCCTCGCGGCTCGCGATGCCCGACTCGAACATCCGGATCGCGGACAGCAGATACGGGATGAGGAGCGCGTTGACGACGAAGCCGGAACGGTCCTGGGCACGGATCGCGTGCTTGCCCAGGGCGCCGCCGACCAGGGCCTCGGCGCGCTTGATGGTCTCGTCGCTCGTGGTCAGCGCCGGGATCAGCTCGACGAGCTGCTGCACCGGGGCCGGGTTGAAGAAGTGGATGCCGATGACCTGGTCGGGACGCGAGGTCGCGACGGCCAGCTTGACCAGCGGGATCGAGGAGGTGTTGGAGGCGAGGATCGCGTCCGGGCGGGTGACCACCTGGTCGAGGACCTGGAAGATCTCCGTCTTGACCTGCTCGTTCTCGACGACCGCCTCGATGACGAGGTCGCGGTCGGCGAACTCGCCGAGGTCGGTGGTGAACGACAGGCGGGCCAGGGTGGCGTCCCGCTCCTCCTCGCTGATCTTGCCGCGTTCGGCGGCCCTGGTCAGAGAGGTGTGCAGCCGGGTCCGCCCGAGCTCGAGGGCCTCGCCGGTGGTTTCGGCGACCATCACCTCGAGCCCGCTCCGGGCGAACACCTCCGCGATGCCCGCGCCCATCTGGCCGCAGCCCACTACGCCGACGCGTGCGATGTCGTCTGGGAGGTCCGTCACATCGTGCCTTTCGCTGCTCTCCATCGCGGGTCCCCCGTACTCGTGCAGTGGTAACTGCGTTCCGGCGCCCGCCACGCCCCCCGACGTTACCCCCGACCTTGCCCGGCGTGTCGGGCCGGGGCGGGCATGCTGGGCGGACACGAGGCAATGTCACGCAGTGGAACGGAGTCGTCACATGGAGTCCATCGGGAGGCGGGGAATCCTGGCCGCGGCGGCGGGGGTGCTGGCGGCGGTGGCGGCTGCCCCCGCGCGAGCGGTCGGGCCGTCGGAGGCGGGCGGGGGGAAGGGGGTGCGCGGAGCGGGCGAGGCAGCGTTCCGCGGGATGTGGGTCGCCTCCGTGCAGAACGTGGACTGGCCCTCGCAGAGCGGGCTCTCGGCGCGGGAGCAGCGCGCCGAACTGCTGGCCCTCCTCGACACCGCCGTCGCCCGCCGCCTCAACGCGGTGATCCTCCAGGTCCGGCCGACCGCCGACGCCATGTGGCCCTCGGCGCGCGAGCCCTGGTCGCAGTGGCTGACCGGCGAGCAGGGCGTCGACCCCGGCTGGGACCCGCTCGGCACGGCCGTCGCCGAAGCGCACGCCCGGGGACTGGAACTGCACGCCTGGTTCAACCCGTACCGGGTGGCCAACCACACCGACCGGAGCCTGCTCGCACCCGCGCACCCGGCCCGCCGCAACCGGGGCTGGACCGTGCCCTACGGCGGCAAGCTGTACTACAACCCCGGACTTCCGGAAGTCCGCCGCTTCGTGCAGGACGCCATGCTCGACGCCGTCGCCCGCTACCCCCTCGACGGGGTGCACTGGGACGACTACTTCTACCCGTACCCCGTCGAGGGCCGGGATTTCGACGACGACGCCGCCTACGAGCAGTACGGCCGGGCCTTCGCGACCCGCGCCGACTGGCGCCGCCACAACACGGACACCCTGGTCCGCGAGATGTCCGAGCGGCTGCGGGCGCTGCGCCCCGCGGCGCGCTTCGGCATCAGCCCCTTCGCCGTCTGGCGCAACTCCGACCGCGATCCGCTCGGTTCGCCGACGCAGGCGGGCGTGGCCACGTACGACGATCTGTACGCGGACACCCGCAAGTGGGTGCGCGAGGGCTGGATCGACTACATCGTGCCGCAGGCGTACTGGCAGCTCGGCCACCCGGCCGCCGACTACGCCGCCATCGTCCCCTGGTGGGCGCGGACCGTCGCCGGCACCCGCGTCCAGCTCTACGTGGGGGAGGCGCTGTACCGCTGCGATGCGCAGAGCTCCACCGCCGCCTGGCGCGATCCGCGCGAGCTGTCCCGGCACCTGCGGTTCGCCGCCGGATACCCGGAGGTCCGCGGCCACGTCTACTTCTCCGCGAAGCAGGTGGTCGCGGACCCCAACGGGGCGTTGGCCCAGGTGGTCGCCGATCACTACCCGACGCCGGTGGCGGTGCCGCCGCGCTGATCCGGTGCGCTCGTCCGGTGCGCTGCGTCAGTCCTCCCCGGCGCCGCGGCCGCCGATCCTCAGCGGTCGTGGTCGGCCGGGTGCTTCACCACGCAGTCGGGGCCGGGGGACATGACGGCCTCGTGTCCGTCCGTGAAGCGGACGCGGTAGGGAGGGGTGCCGTTCTCTCCCAGGACCTGGGTGATCTCACCGACCTTGTCGTGCTGGCCCACGATCCTGCCGTGCTGAACCAGCTGGTCGCCCTCGGTCGCGCGCATGCTGACCTCCTCGGTGGCGGTCCGATCCGGTGCTAGCAGTTTAGGTCGTTCGGCCCGTTTTTGGCCCATCGGGCCGCTGCGTCACGGCGATGCAGACGAGCACCGCGCAGGCGGCGACGGGCGCGGCCGGGGAAAGGCGTTCGCCGAGCAGCAGGACCGACCACACGAGGGTCAGCAGCGGCTGCGCGAGCTGAAGCTGGCTGGCGCGGGCGGCGCCGATCTCGGCCATGCCCCGGTACCAGACGTAGAGGCCGAGGAAGGAGGAGCCGACCGCCACCCAGACCAGCCCGGCCACCCCCCGGCCGGTCAGCTCGACCGGTTCGTACGCGAGCCCGAGCGCGGAGCCGGCGATGCCGATGGGCAGGCACAGGACCAGCGCCCAGGCGATCACCTGCCAGCCGGGCAGCAGCCGTGCCAGGCGCCCGCCCTCGGTGTACCCGGCCGCGCACACCAGCAGCGCACCGAAGAGGAAGGCGTCGCCGCCCGAGAGGGCGCCGCCGCTCTGGGCCACGGTGAAGCCGAGGACGACGACCGCTCCGGCCACGGCCGCGGCCCAGAACCGCCGCGAGGGCCGGGCTCCGGTGCGCAGCGAGGAGACGATGGCCGTGGTGAGCGGCAGCAGGCCGACCACCACGGCGGCGTGCGAGGTGGTGGAAGTCTGCAGGGCGAGGGTGGTGAGCAGGGGGAAGCCGACGACCACACCGCCCGCGACGACCGCCAGCCCCGCCCAGTGGGCGCGGGCGGGTACGGGGACCCGTAGGGCCAGCAGGAAGCCGCCGGCCGTCAGGCCCGCGAGCAGACAGCGCAGGCCGAAGAGGGACCACGGGCCGAAGCTCTCCAGCCCCCAGGCGGTACCGGGGAAGGTCAGCGAGAAGGTGACGACCGCGGCCGCCGCGAGGGTGGTGCCCCCGAGGGCGGGCCGGGGCCGGCGGGCTGCGGTACCTCGAACTGCTATCGCGTTCGGGAGAGTAGCGCTATTCTGTGCTGTCATGTACGAGCGTAGCAGTGTGGCGGAACTGGCGGAATCCCTTCGAGTCGAGCTGAACCGCTACTCGGTGGGTGGAAAGCTGCCGTCGAGCCGGGCCCTGGTCGAGCAGTACCGGGTCAGTCCCGTCACCGTCTCCCGGGCCCTCGCCCAGCTCGCCGCCGAAGGCCTGGTGGTCACCCGCCCCGGAGCCGGGGTCTACCGCGCGCAGCCCCGTACGCACACCCAGCAGCTCGGCGACACCTCCTGGCAGGCCGTCGCCCTGAGCGCCGAGGACTCCGGTGAGGTGGTGCCGCGCTCCGTGGACGCCTCCGGGGTGCTGGTCACCCTGGCCGCCCCGCCCGCCGGGGTCATCGAACTGCACAGCGGCTACCTGCACTCGGCGCTCCAGCCCGAGCGGGCCATGGCGGCGGCCCTCGCCCGGGCAGGCCGGCGGCCCGGAGTGTGGGGGCGGCCGCCCGTGGAGGGCCTGGCGGAGCTGCGGGACTGGTTCGCCCGCGAGATCGGCGGGGCTGTCGCGGCCGGGGACGTGCTGGTGACCGCCGGCGGGCAGAGCGCGCTCGCCACCGCGCTGCGGGCGCTCGCCCCGCCGGGGGCGCCGATCCTCGTCGAATCCCCGACCTATCCGGGGCTGCTGGCCATCGCGCGGGCCGCCGGATGCCGGCCGGTGCCCGTCCCGGTGGACGCCGACGGGGTCCGGCCGGAGCTGCTGGCCGCCGCCTTCGAAGCGACCGGGGCGCGGGTGTTCGTATGCCAGCCGCTGTTCCAGAACCCGACCGGGGCCGTGCTGTCCGGCGAGCGGCGGGGCGAGGTGCTGCGGATCGCGCGCGCCGCCGGGGCGTTCGTACTGGAGGACGACTACGCGCGGTCCCTGGCCCACGAGGACTCGGGCCCGCTGCCCGCGCCGCTCGCCGCCGAGGACCCGGACGGGGTGGTCGTCCACGTGCGCTCGCTCACCAAGGTCACCTCGCCCAGCCTGCGGGTGGGCGCGCTGGCGGCCCGCGGCCCGGTCTTCGACCGGCTGCGCGCCATCCAGGTCGTGGACAGCTTCTTCGTGCCCCGGCCGCTCCAGGAGGCCGCCCTGGAACTGGTCGGCGCACCCGCCTGGCCGCGCCACCTCAAGGCCGTCGCCGCCGAGCTGCGCCACCGCCGGGACGTGCTCACCGGGGCGCTGCGGCGGGAGCTGCCGGAGCTGGTGGTGCCCCATCCGCCGCGCGGCGGATACCAGTTGTGGGCACGGCCCGGCGGGGGCGGCGACGACGCGGCCTTCGTGGCGGCCGCCCTGCGGGCCGGGGTCGCGGTCGCGCCGGGACGGCCGTACTTCTGCGCGGAACCGCCCGGTCCGTTCGTCCGGCTGAGCTTCGCCGGGGTGTCCGGCGCGGGCGAGCTGACCGAGGCCGTCCGGCGGCTGCGGTCCGGGCTTCGTCCCGACGCTTGACCTCCTGCGGCACGCGGATCACCATCGCCGCATGCATGTTCGGGTTTCGCTAGTCGCAGCAGCCCGTGGTACCTCGCTGCTCGCCGAGCGCTTCGACGACGACCGCCCCCTCGACGTGGACGGCTGGCGCGCGGTGGAATCCGCCGCGCGCGGGCTCGTCCCGCTGGGCTCGGCCGAGCTCCGCTACTGTTCGCCGACCTCGCGCAGCCGGGCCACCGGGACCGCCCTCGGCTATGCCCCGATGGCGCAACCCGCCCTGCGGGAGTGCGACATGGGCCGCTGGCGCGGGCTCACCCTGGCCGAGGTGGCCGCCCGGGACCCCGCGGCCGTGGACCTCTGGCTCAGCGATCCGCACGCCGCGCCGCACGGCGGGGAGTCCCTGCTCGCCTTCATCACCCGGATCGGAGGCTGGCTCGACACCCGGCCGGCCGACGACGGGGGAGCGATCGTGGCGGTGGCGGAGCCGTCGGTGGTCCGGGCGGCCCTCGTGTACGCCCTGAACGCGCCGCCGCTGACGTACTGGAACGTGGACGTCCGCCCCCTGTCCACGCTCACCCTCGCCGGCCGGCCGAGGCGCTGGCACCTCTCCCTCCAGGCGCCCGTCTGAACCACTGCCCGAACCGGCTAAATCGGTTGAGCCGCAGGTGGGGCGTGCCTAGCCTGCGGGCATGGAAGACATCACAGACATAGGCGGCGCGGGCAACGGCGGCGCGGGCATCCGGATCACCACCGTCGCGGAGCGGCCCGAACTGGCCTCGCGGCTCTGGGACATGAAGGACTCGTGGCCCGAGTTCGCCCAGCACGACGCGCTGGCCTGGCTGTTGTACCCGCGGATGGTGGCCGAGCTCCCGGAGTACGTCCTGATCGCCACGGACGGCGACGAGGTGGTCGCCCGGGGCTTCAGCGTGCCCTTCGCGCAGCACGCGCCGGGCCGTGACGGGGTGCTGCCCGCGCAGGGCTGGGACCGGATCCTGATGTGGGCCTTCTCCGACCTGCGGCGCGGGGCCCGGGCCGACACCGTGAGCGCGATCGAGATCAGCGTCGCCGTCGACCGGCAGGGCGAGGGTCTGTCCGGCCGGATGCTCGCCGCGATGCGGGAGAACGCCGGGGCGCGCGGTTTCGCCGAGGTGGTGGCGCCGGTCCGGCCCAGCGGAAAGCCGGCCGAGCCCGACACCTCGATCCACGAGTACGCGTACCGCACCCGCGAGGACGGCCTCCCGCACGACCCGTGGCTACGGGTCCACGTGCGGGCGGGCGGCGTCATCGACTCGGTGGCCCCGCTGTCGATGACGATCACGGGCTCCCTCGAGCAGTGGCGCGACTGGACCGGCCTGCCCTTCGACACGGAGGGCCCGGTCCGCGTTCCGGGCGCCCTGGCTCCGGTCCGCTGCGAACCGGAGCAGGGCTTCGCGGTCTACGTGGAGCCGAACGTCTGGGTCCGGCACTCGCTGGGGTCCGCCTCAGGGATGGAATCCGCCTCCAAGGGGACGGATTCCGCCTCCTAGAGGAGCGCGATGGGGGCGGTGGCGGAGGAGGGGAGGTAGATCCCGCCGATGCCCGCGTAGTTCGCCCGGTAGCCGCGCAGGAGTTCGTCCAGCGGGATCGTCAGCCGGGCCGGGGTGTCGCAGCGGGCGGCTCCGAACTGGTCGGTGACGGCGGTGCAGAGCGTCCGGCCGCCGACGGTGGTGAAGGTGACCGGTACGCCGTCCAGCCCGGCCGGCGCGTCCGCGATCCGCACGGTGGTGCTGAGGTTCTTGACCCCGAAGAGCAGCCCGTTCAGCTTCGCCGGGCCGGCCGTGGTGACCGTTGCCACGGCGGGCCGGACCAGCTCGGGGGCTTCGCAGAGCTGTGCGGCGGGAGCGTAGACCTGCCCGGTGGGGCAGGCCACGACGGTGGCGACCCCGCCCGCGCACTGCACGTAGAACCGGTGGTCCTGCAGTCGCGGCAGCCGCCCGGTGGCGCCGCCGGCGCACGAGCCCTCGGCCGCGCTCGCGGGCGCGGCCCCCATTCCCAGGGCGAGGACCGCCCCGGCGGCCAGTGCGGCGAGCGAGACCCATCCCTTTCGGGCCCATCCCTTTCGGGTCGGTCCCTTGCCGATACGTAACACCCTTGCCCCCAGCTCACTCAGCGTGACGAAATGAATACGAAGTGACTATAGGGACGGGTGTGTGGCGGGCGCAACGCTCTCCGGCCATCGCCAGGGAGTGCGAATATCCGCTAGCTTGAACGCGTTCAAGTCGACTGGGGCGGATGGATCGAGGGGGCAGGGATGGCGGGGATCGTGGCGCCCGGGCGGGGCGCGGCGGGCGGCGGCGTCGCGGTGCGCCGGGCGCGGGCCGCCCACCCGTGGCAGCAGGGGATCGCGCTGGCCGCGCTGATCCTTCCGGTGCCGCTCGTGGGGGAGGCGCTCCGGGCCGGGCTGTCGCCGTTCGTGGTGATCGCCCCGGTCCTGCTGCTCGCGGCGCCGCCGGTCCTGCGCGCGAACCGGGCCTGGTTCATGACCTCGTGCGTGGCCCTCGCGGTCGTGCTGGCGGGGTGGGCGCTCTTCGGCCTGCTGGACGGGGGGTGGGTCTTCCTGCCGTCGTCGCTGCTCCTGCTGTGCGCGAACTTCGCCGACCCGCGCGCGTACCCGAACCCGGCCAGGGTCTTCACGTTCGCCGCGGTGGTCATCGGGGTGCTGCCCGCCATCGGCTCGCTGGCCGCCGCGGTCCACCTGCTCGGCGGCTGAACCAGCTGAACCGACTGAACCGATGAACCGACAGAACCAGCTGAACTAGCGGCCGCGGGGCTTCCCGCGCTTGCCGGTGGACTTGGCCGTGGCCTTGCCGCCCTTGGGGGCGCCGGAGCGCGGGTTCTTGGCCGCCGGCTTGCCGCCCGACCTGGGGGCCGGCTTCCGGGCCGCCGGCTTCGCCTTCTTCTGCTCGGGCTCGGGCTGAGTACGTCCGCGCCCGCGCGAGCTGTTGACGGTCCGCCCGCGCACGATCCCGATGAACTCCTCGACCAGCTCGGGAGTCTCGTCCGCCTCGGGCCACGACAGCGCGACGCGCGACTCGGGGGCGTCCAGCAGGGTCCGGTAGGTGAGGTCCTTGCGGTGGTGCAGCCGCGCGAGCGACTGGGGCACGACCAGGACCCCGATGCCCGCCGCCACCAGCTCGATCGCGTCGGCCGTGGTCTCCGGGCGCTGGAGCGCGGCCTTGCCCGGCAGCTGCTCCCACTCGAGGGTGTCGTCCAGCGGGTGGAGCACGATGTCGTCGGCCAGCTCCGCGAGGGACAGTTCCTCGGCCGCGGCCATGAGGTGGTCCTTCGGGATCACGACGACCGTGGTCTCGGTGTAGAGCGGGATCGCGCTGAGATCCGTACGGTCGATCGGCAGCCGGACGAACCCGGCGTCGGCGCCGCCACCGCGCAGCAGGGCGGGGGCGTCGGCCGGAGCGACCGGGACGAGGGTCAGTGGAACGTCGGGCAGTCGTTCCTTCCAGATCCGGACCCACTTCGTGGGAGTCACCCCGGGGACGTATGCGAGCTGGAAC
This sequence comes from Streptomyces sp. NPDC059957, assembly GCF_042730015.1. Taxonomy (NCBI): domain Bacteria; kingdom Bacillati; phylum Actinomycetota; class Actinomycetes; order Kitasatosporales; family Streptomycetaceae; genus Streptomyces; species Streptomyces sp. NPDC059957. The sequence goes on from NZ_JBHWMB010000045.1 coordinate 39,676, forward strand.
GACGGGGGTGTCCGGGAGTCTGTCACCCGGCCAGATTACCGGCCGTGGTCGGAGGTGGCGCACATGCTCGATACCCTTGACCCCATGACGTCGCACCAGACCACCCAGACCATGAAGCCCGCTACTGCGGCGAAGAAGCTGGGTGTGTACCTCGAGGCCACCCCCGCAGAGTTCCAGGAGGGTGTCGTCTCGCGCACCGAGCTGACCGCCCTCCAGGCCGAGCCGCCCCAGTGGCTGCAGGACCTCCGGAACAACGGCCCGCACCCCCGTCCGGTGGTCGCGGCGAAGCTCGGCGTCTCCATCGCCGGTCTGGCGCGCGGCGGTGTCACCGAGGCGCTCACCACGGAGCAGATCGAGGCCCTGAAGCAGGAGATGCCGGAGTGGCTCGCGAAGGAGCGCGCCACCCAGGCCGACGTCCGCAAGGAGACCGTCCGCATCAAGCAGATGCAGGCGGAGAAGGCCGAGAAGGCCGCGAAGAACGAGAAGTAGAAGACCGGGGAGCAGCCGGCAGGCAGGCAGGCAGGCAGGCAGGCAGTCGGGCGGGTAGCCGGGTCGCCGGGAATCCGGCGCGTTCCCGGCCCCACGGCCCGCGCAGTGTCCCCTGGCCGCAGTCGCCCGCCCGCCGCCCGCCGTGGCCCCCTCGGCCCGTACCGGCCGTGAGATGCTGGTGCGCGTGATGATCGAGGACCTGGTGCGGCTGCGTCGCGCCCGGGACGTGATGGACCGCGACTACGCCGAGCCGCTGGACGTACCGGTGCTGGCGGGCGTCGCCCTCATGTCGCCGGGGCACTTCTCCCGCAGCTTCCGGGCGGCCTTCGGAGAGACCCCGTACAGCTACCTGATGACCCGCCGCGTCGAGCGGGCGAAGGCGCTGCTGCGGCGGGGCGACCTGAGCGTCACCGAGGTCTGCTTCGCGGTCGGATGCACCTCGCTGGGGTCGTTCAGCTCGCGCTTCACGGAGCTGGTCGGCGAGACCCCCAGCGCCTACCGGGCCCGGCGGCACGAGGCCGGCGCCGCCATCCCGGCCTGTGTCGCCAAGGTCTTCACCCGGCCCGTCCGCAATCCCGCGGGCAACGGGGGAGCGGGATCCGCGGCCGCGTCGTAGCGTTCGGGACATGACCATCAAGCTCGCGCAGTGCTTCATCGCCGTCGACGACCACGACAAGGCCCTGGCCTTCTACCGCGACGCCCTCGGCATGGAAGTGCGCAACGACGTCGCTTTCGAGGGGATGCGCTGGGTGACCGTCGGCTCACCCGAGCAGCCCGACGTGGAGATCGTCCTCGAACCCCCGCTCGCCGACCCCGGCGCCTCGCCGGCCGACCGGCAGGCGATGGCGGAACTGCTGGCCAAGGGCGTGCTCCGCGGGGTGATCTTCTCCACGGACGACGTGGACGCCACCTTCGAGCGGATCCGGGCCGCCGGCGCCGAGGTGCTCCAGGAGCCGGTCGACCAGCCGTACGGGGTCCGCGACTGCGCCTTCCGGGACCCGTCCGGCAACATGCTCCGCTTCAACCAGCCCCGAACCCGCTGACCCCGAAGCGGCAGGCCCCGTAACGCGCCCTCAGGACGTCCTTCAGGGTTGGGGCCCGGGCTGCTCCGCAGGTCACACTGGGGGAGCGGGGGCGGACGACTGCTTTGCATAAACGTGCGGTCTTACGTATAGTCATGCCATCGAGGAGGAGGGTCCGATGGTGGTACGTGTAGCGGTGGCCGGTGCGAGCGGATACGCGGGCGGGGAAGTGCTGCGCCTGCTGCTGGCCCACCCCGAGGTGGAGATCGGCGCGCTGACGGCGAACTCCAACGCCGGGCAGCCGCTCGGTGCGCTCCAGCCGCACCTGGTGCCGCTGGCCGGACGCATCCTGGAGCCGACCACGCCCGAGGTGCTCTCCGGTCATGATGTCGTCTTCCTGGCCCTTCCGCACGGGCAGTCCGCCGCGGTGGCCGCCCAGCTCGGCGAAGAGGTCCTCGTCGTCGACATGGGCGCCGACCACCGGCTCCAGGACTCCGCCGACTGGGACAAGTTCTACGGCGCCCCGCACGCCGGGACCTGGCCCTACGGCCTCCCCGAGCTGCCCGGCGCCCGCGCGGCCCTGGCCGGCTCCAAGCGCATCGCCGTCCCCGGCTGCTACCCGACCGCCGTCTCGCTCGCACTGTTCCCGGCCTACGCCGCGCAGCTCGCCGAGCCCGAGGCCGTGATCGTCGCCGCCTCCGGCACCTCCGGCGCCGGCAAGGCGCTCAAGCCGAACCTGCTCGGCTCCGAGGTCATGGGCTCCATGAGCCCGTACGGGGTCGGCGGCGGCCACCGCCACACGCCCGAGATGGTGCAGAACCTCAGCCCCCTCGCCGGGCAGCGGGTCTCCGTCTCCTTCACGCCCACGCTGGCGCCGATGCCCCGCGGCATCCTGGCCACCTGCAGCGCCAAGGCGCTGCCGGGCACCACGGCCGACGCGGTCCGCGCCGCGTACGAGAAGGCCTACGCGGACGAGCCCTTCGTCCACCTGCTGCCCGAGGGGCAGTGGCCGGCGACGGCCTCCGTCTACGGTTCCAACGCCGTTCAGATCCAGGTCGCGTACGACGAGGCCGCGCAGCGGATCATCGCGATCAGCGCCATCGACAACCTGACCAAGGGCACCGCCGGCGGCGCGGTCCAGAGCATGAACATCGCCCTCGGGCTCCCCGAGGCGCTGGGTCTTTCCACGATCGGAGTCGCACCGTGAGTGTCACGGCAGCACAGGGGTTCACGGCGGCGGGCATCGCCGCCGGGATCAAGGCGAACGGCAATCCCGACCTGGCCCTCGTGGTCAACAACGGGCCGCGCCTGGCCGCGGCGGGCGTCTTCACCTCCAACCGGGTCAAGGCCGCCCCCGTCCACTGGTCCGAGCAGGTCCTGCGCGGCGCCAGCGTCAGCGCGGTGGTCCTCAACTCCGGCGGCGCCAACGCGTGCACCGGCCCCAAGGGCTTCCAGGACACCCACGCCACCGCCGAGAAGGTCGCCGAGGCCCTGAACGGGCTCGGCACGGGCGGCGAGGTCAACGCCGGCGAGGTCGCCGTCGCGTCCACCGGCCTGATCGGCGTCCTGCTCCCCATGGACAAGCTGCTCCCCGGCATCGACACCGCGGTCGCCGCGCTCTCCGCCGACGGCGGCGAGGCCGCCGCGATCGCCATCAAGACCACCGACACCGTGCACAAGACGGCCACCGTCTCGCAGGACGGCTGGACCGTCGGCGGCATGGCCAAGGGCGCGGGCATGCTCGCCCCGGGCCTGGCCACCATGCTCGTCGTCCTCACCACCGACGCCGACCTGGACAGCGCCACCCTCGACAAGGCGCTGCGCGGCGCGACCCGCACCACCTTCGACCGGGTCGACTCCGACGGCTGCATGTCCACCAACGACACGGTGCTGCTGCTCGCCTCGGGCGCGTCCGGCCAGGTGCCGGCGTACGAGGCGTTCGCGGAGGCCGTACGCACGGTCTGCGACGACCTGGCCCGCCAGCTCATCGGTGACGCCGAGGGCGCCAGCAAGGACATCCGCATCGAGGTCGTCGGCGCGGCCACCGAGGAGGACGCGGTCGAGGTCGGCCGGTCCATCGCCCGGAACAACCTGCTCAAGTGCGCCATCCACGGCGAGGACCCGAACTGGGGCCGCGTCCTGTCCGCGATCGGCACCACGAAGGCCGCCTTCGACCCGGACCGGCTGAACGTGGCCATCAACGACGTCTGGGTCTGCAAGAACGGCTCGGTCGGCGAGAACCGCGACCTGGTCAGCATGAAGGGCCGCGAGGTCCGCATCACCGCCGACCTGTCCACCGGTTCGCAGTCCGCGGTCATCTGGGCCAACGACCTGACCGCCGAGTACGTCCACGAGAACAGCGCGTACTCCTCATGAGCACTGCACGCAGGCACACCGCACTGCCCAAGGCCGAGATCCTCATCGAGGCCCTGCCCTGGCTGACCCGGCACAACGGCAAGGTCGTCGTCATCAAGTTCGGCGGCAACGCCATGATCGACGAGGACCTGAAGGCCGCCTTCGCCCAGGACGTCGTCTTCCTGCGCCAGGCCGGCCTGAAGCCGGTCGTCGTGCACGGCGGCGGCCCGCAGATCAACGCCCAGCTCGACAAGCAGGGCCTGGTCAGCGAGTTCAAGGCGGGCCTGCGCGTCACCACGCCCGAGGCGATGGACGTCGTACGGATGGTCCTGGCCGGGCAGGTCCAGCGCGAGCTGGTCGGGCTGCTCAACCAGCACGGGCCGCTGGCCGTCGGCATGACCGGCGAGGACGCGCACACCATCACCGCCACCAAGCACCTGCCCGAGATCGACGGCGAGAGCGTCGACATCGGGCGGGTCGGCGAGATCACCGCCATCGACACCGGCGCGATCGAAGCGCTGCTGGCGGACGGCAGGATCCCGGTCATCTCCTCCATCGCGCGCAGCGCCGACGACCACCACGTGTACAACGTGAACGCCGACACGGCCGCCGCGGCGCTCGCCGCCGCGCTTGGCGCCGAGACGCTGATGGTCCTCACCGACGTGGAGGGTCTCTACGCGGACTGGCCCAACAGCGACGAGGTCATCAGCAGGCTCACCGTCAGCCAGCTCGAGAAGCTGCTGCCCGAGCTGTCCAGCGGCATGGTCCCGAAGATGGAGGGCTGCCTGCACGCCGTCCGCAACGGGGTGACCACCGCCCGCGTGATCGACGGGCGGGTCCAGCACTCGATCCTGCTGGAGATCTTCACGGACGAGGGAATCGGCACGATGGTCGTGCTCGACGACCAGGGACTCGGCACGCAAGGACTCGGCACGCAGGCAGTCGGCACGCAGGCAATCGATACACAGGGAGGGGACCCCGCATGACCGGCAACCAGGCCGCCAGCAACCAGCACTTCGCCGCCCGCTGGCAGGGCGCGCTGACCAACAACTACGGCACCCCCGCGCTGGCCCTCGTACGCGGCGCAGGCGCCCAGGTCTGGGACGCGGACGGCAAGCAGTACACCGACTTCGTCGGCGGCATCGCCGTCAACGCCCTCGGCCACGCGCACCCGGCCATCGTCACCGCGGTGACCGAGCAGATCTCCACCCTCGGCCACGTCTCCAACCTGTACGCCTCCGAGCCGGTCCTCGCGCTCGGCGAGCGGCTGCTCCAGCTCTTCGGCCGCCCCGGCAAGGTCTTCTTCTGCAACTCGGGCGCCGAGGCCGTCGAAGCCGCCTTCAAGATCGGCCGGCTCACCGGGCGGACCCACATGGTCGCCACCGACGGCGGTTTCCACGGCCGCACCATGGGCGCCCTGGCGCTCACCGGCCAGCCCAAGAAGCAGGGCCCGTTCCTGCCGCTGCCCGGAGACGTCACGCACGTTCCGTACGGCGACGTGGAGGCCCTGCGGGCCGCCGTCACCGAAGAGACCGCGTTCGTGATCATCGAGCCGATCCAGGGCGAGAACGGAGTGGTCGTGCCGCCGGCCGGATATCTGACGACCGCCCGCGAGATCACCCGGGCCACCGGCACCCTGCTCGTCCTCGACGAGGTGCAGACCGGCATCGGGCGCTGCGGCCAGTGGTTCGAGCACCAGGCCCACGAGGGCGTGGAGCCCGACGTCGTCACCCTCGCGAAGGGCCTCGGCGGCGGTCTGCCGATCGGCGCCGTCGCCGCCTTCGGCCCCGTGGCCGACCTGCTCCAGCCCGGCCAGCACGGCACCACCTTCGGCGGCAACCCGATCGCCTGCGCCGCCGGCCTCGCGGTGATCGACACCATCGCCGCCGACGGACTCCTCGACCAGGTCAAGGAGCGCGGAGAGCGGTTGCGGGCCGGAATCGAAGGATTCGCACACCCGCTCGTCTCACACGTCCGCGGCGCGGGCCTTCTGCTGGGTATCGTGCTGACCGAGCCGCTCGCAGCGCAGGTGCAGCGCGCGGCTCAGGACGCCGGCTTCCTGGTCAACGCGCCCGCCCCCGACGTCGTACGGCTCATGCCTCCGTACGTGCTCTCCGAGGCCGAGGTGGACGTGTTCCTGCAGGCCCTGCCCGGTGTGCTGGACGCAGCGAAGTCCGCCGCGGACGTGGACGGATGACCGACCGGGGAATGGGACGACGATGAGTCAGGCGCAGGAACACGAGCAGAACGGGCAGTCCGTTCCGCAGACCCGCACCGCCCGCCACCGCCGGATCGTGGACATCCTCAACCGGCAGCCGGTCCGCTCCCAGAGCCAGTTGGCCAAGCTGCTCGCCGACGACGGGCTGAGCGTCACCCAGGCGACGCTCAGCCGCGACCTCGACGAGCTCGGCGCGGTGAAGATCCGCAACACCGGCGGCGAGCTGATCTACGCGGTCCCCAGCGAGGGCGGCTTCCGCACCCCGCAGGCGCCGCTCGGCGAGTCGGCGAAGGAGGAGCGCATGCGGCGCCTCTCCGGTGAACTGCTGATCTCGGCGGAGGCCTCCGCGAACCTCGTGGTCCTGCGCACCCCGCCGGGTGCGGCCCAGTTCCTCGCCTCCGCGATCGACCAGGCCGAACTCCAGGCCATCCTCGGCACGATCGCGGGCGACGACACCCTGATGCTGATCAGCCGCGACCCGGCGGGCGGCCAGGCACTCGCCGACCACCTGTTGAGGCTGGCGCAGAAGGAGGGCTAGGGCCTGTCGTCAGAAGGCCCTCAGTACTGCGTCACCGCGAGGGGCCCCGACTCCGTGCCGATCGCGATGTGCGGGCTCCTGCGCGGGTTCGCCCAGCGCAGCACCGCGCGCATCGCGTCCTCGGGGACCGAGACGCAGCCGGCCGTCGCGCCCTTGCCGTTCACGTGCAGGAAGATGCCCGCGCCCCGGCCCCGTACCGGGTGCTCGTAGTTGAAGGCGATGACCAGCGCGTGCGCGTACTGCGTCTCGTACGTGGTCAGGTGCTCCGCCTCGCCGGGCGCGCAGTCCGCGGGCAGCGGTTCCACCCAGCGGTTGTAGCTCTCCGAGGCATTGTCCTGGCACCACCAGGAGTCCGGGGTCACCCGCCGGTAGCGGTACGCCGTACCGGCCGGGGCCTGCGCGATGCCGAAGGCGTAGGGGAGCGCGTACAGGCCGGCCGGGGTGGTGTCCGTGCCCTGGGTCCGGGTCGCGCCCTCGGTCAGCCCGTTCGCGCCGAACCGGGCCGGGGCGCTCCCCGCCTCGTACCAGCGGCCCGCCCGCCGGTCCCACCAGGTCAGGCGTCCGGTCGTGGAGCCGGGGCCCGGGGCCACCGCAGTGATCAGCTGGCTCCCGCCGCCGGTGTCGGCGAGCAGGACGGGCAGCGGCGGGTCACCGTGGGGGCCCTGTCCCAGCAGGCTGGTGACGATCAGTGAGGCGGCGAGGAACGCGGTACGCAGCACATGTCAGACGGTACGGGGCGGAAGGGGCAGCGGCAGCGCAGGCAGGCCGTCGACGCTCACCCCGATGAACTCCTTCTTCTCGCAGTACTCGTTGAACTCCTCGTCCGTCTTGCGGCCGAAGTACTCCGCGTGGAGCGAGCGCTCGCCCTGATAGTCCATCAGGGGGACGGCGAACCCGCACACGGTGGCGATCCGCCGGGTCCTCACGAGGATGACGGCCCGCGCCGAAGGCCCGTCCGCGTCCCCGAACCGCTCGATCAGCCCGTCCCAGCGCGCGTCGTCGCGGAAGACGGCCTCGCCGTCGCCGTGGATGCGCACGATGTTCGGCGGCCCGCTGAACGCGCACCACATCAGCGTGATGCGGCCGTTCTCGCGGACGTGCGCGATGGTCTCGGCCCCGCTGCCGCCGAAGTCCAGGTAGGCGAGGGTCGTTTCGTCGATGACGACGAGCGTGCCCGCGCGGCCCTTGGGGGAGAGGTTGACGTGCCCGTCGCCGGACAGCGGCGCGGTGGCGGTGAAGAAGACCGGCTGCTCCTCGATGAAGGTGCGCATGCGGCTGTCAATGCGGTCATAGAGCTTTCCCATGATCCGATTATCGGCGTGTCGGGGGCGGGGGCGGACCGCATTTTCACCAGATGAGACGGGTCCTGCGCATCTCGGCCCAGTCGAGCTTGACGTAGTACCGCTCGTAGAGGGTTCGCAGCTCCCTCCGTTCGAAGGTCTCCCGGCGGGCCGTCGCCTGCCAGTCCCATCCCCGCAGCAGGTCCAGCGCGATGCGCCGCAGTGCCGGGTCGGGGTCGTCCAGTGCGGCGGTCAGCGCGGGCAGCCCCTCGTCGGCGGCCTGGGCGGCCAGCAGCCTCAGAGCGGCCCGGCGGACGTGCGCGGGGCGGTCCGGCAGGGTGCGGGCCACCAGCGGGCCCGCCGCCAGCCGGCCCGCCACCGGGCGCAGCGAGCGCGTCGCCTCCCGGACCACCGCAGGTGACGGGTCGTCCAGCAGTGCGGTCAGTGCGTCCGGGCCGGGGTCGGGCCCGTCGAGCAGCCGCAGCCCCGCGACGGCAGCCGCCCGGATCGGGCCGTCCCGGTGGCCGAGCAGGCCGGTCAGCGCGGCGGAGTCCGCGCGCTCGGCGCACTCCGCGAGCCCGAGTACGGCCCCGGGCGCCGGGGAGTCCGCGCACAGCCGCAGGTACGCGGCGCGCGCGTCGGCCCCGTCCTGCCGGAGCAGCCACCGGGCACAGGCCCGGACCGTCCCCGACGGGTCGGCGAGGTACCGGGGTGCCTCGCCGGCCCGCCCGGCCGCGCGCAGAGCGGTGACGCCCGCCGCGCGTACGAATCCGGCGCGGGAGGCCAGCAGCGCGTCGACCGCGGAGTCCTCGGGGCCGTGCGCGGCCAAGGCGGCCATCGTGGCCCGCGTCCACAGGTGCCGCAGGACCGCGTCCGGTTCCCCGGCGGCGCGCCGGGCCAGCTCGGAAGCCGTGAAGGAGCCGGCGGCCTCCAGGGTGATCCGTACGGCCGCCCGGCGGGTCCGCAGGTCGCGATGGGAGCACAGCTCCGCCAAGACCGCCGCGTACCGGGGCTCGCGCAGGGCCGCCTCGAAGGCCGCCGTGGCCCACCGGCTCTCGTGGCGCTTCGCCAGGTGCATCACCATCGGGGTCAGGGCGCGCAGGGTCTGGTCCCCGGCCTCCCGGAGCGCCTCCGTGATGACGCGCCGGGCTGCCTCCCGGACCTGCGGGGCCCAGTCGGCGCAGCGCAGGAGGACCAGCGGCAGCAGCTCGGGGGTGCCCGCGGCCTCGGCGACGGCGCGCTCCCGGATCCGGCCGTCCCAGTGGCACAGGGCGGTCGCGGTACGGGAGCCCAGGGCCTCGGGCCGGTAGGGGGCCATGGACCGCACCCCGATGTCCAGCGCGGTCCAGGAGGCCGGGTCCTCGGTGTCGACGACTTCGTCCACTCGTGTCCCCGTCCCGTCTGTGAGCTCCCGCGCTGCGACCCGGCCCTCGTACGCCCGCCATTTCAGGCGCTGCTGGAGCAGCTTCCGGGCCCAGCCGCGCACGGCGGGGTCGCGGTGGGAGGTCAGGGACCGGGCGATCCGGCGCCGGACCAGCAGCGGGCGCAGCTCCAGCAGGACCAGGGCCGCGACCCGCACGGACTCGGGCCGGCCGGGCGCGAACAGCTCCAGCAGCCAGGACTCCGGCCGGGTGTCCGCGTACGGGACCACCAGCGAGCGTGCCGCCCGGGCGGCGGGCGGATGCGGGTCCGCCAGGTACGGCAGCAGCTCTTCGGGTGTGGTGGCGCCGTGCCTGCGCAGGCCGTGGACGGCCGCGGCCCGCAGGCGCCCTTCGGGGGACCGGGCGAGGAGCCGCAGCAGGGGCAGGTCCGAGGCGTCCCCGGTTTCGGCCAGCCCGAACACCGCGCCGGGCACCGGGGAGTCCGCGCACCGTGCGCGGTAGAGGGCGAGCGGGTCCTGCCCGGCGGCGCGCAGCTCCCCGCGGGCCGCTTCCCGTACCCGTGCCGAGGGGTCGGCCAGGTATGCGGGCAGTTCGCCGGTCCGCCCGGCAGGGCGCAGGGCGCGGACGGCGGTCGCCCGCAGGGACGCGCGTCCCTGGGCGAGCAGGGAGTCGACGAGGGGGCCGGGGAGCGAGGCGGCGCGGGCGTCCAGGGCCGGCCGGGCGGCCACCTCGCAGCGCCTGCGCACCACGCGGTCCCGGCTCGCGGCGGCGGTTTCGAGCAGCCGCTCGGGCGTCAGGATCCCGCTCTCCAGGGCCAGGCCGAGGGCATCGCGCCGGACCTGGGGGGTCTGCCCGGTGAGGACCAGCCGGTCCAGTTCGACGGTCAGGTCGGCGGGCGAGCCGAGCCGGTCCAGGCACCGCTCCCAGGCCCAGGCGCCGTACCGGCGCGGGCTCAGGAACAGGGCGTGGGGCACCAGGGTGCGTACGAGGCCCGGCGCGGCCGCGTCCAGTTCCGCGGTCAGCACCGCCCGGGCCCGCTCCCGTACGGGCTCCTTCCAGTCGGCGCACCGGATCAGCAGCAGCGCCAGGACCTCGGGCCGTCCGGCCGCGTGCCCGAGGGCGGCCTCCCGCACCTTGCGGTCGGCGTGGCACAGGCCGAGCGCGAGCTCGGCGGCGGCCGGGGGCGCGGCGGCCCAGGTCGCCCCGTGCCCGTCGTGCCAGTACGGGGCGGTGCTCCAGTCGGCGACTTCGCGGGCGTCGAACCAGTGCCTGCCCACCTGGACGGTGCCGGAAGGGGTGCTGCGCCGGTAGCGGGCGGTGGTGTAAAAGCGAATGCTCCTGTCGAGATCCGCCCAGGCCTGCGGGTTGCCGCCGTCGAGGGCGCGCGCGGGGTCCTTGCCGTGCAGCAGTCGGACGGCGGGTGAGCAGAATTCGGTCCGGGACAGGGGCGGCAGCATCTCCATCCGCGCACTTTAGGCGCTCGGTACCCGCGCTGACCTCCTGTTATTCCGTCGATTGACGAAACATGCAGAGCAGTGCATAGTTATGCCTACCGCTGTTGGACGTGACGGCGGATGCACCGTGTAAGGAGAACCCCGTGACCGAGCGCGTCGTACTCGCCTATTCGGGCGGTCTGGACACCTCCGTCGCCATCGGCTGGATCGCCGAGGTGACGGGCGCCGAGGTCATCGCGGTCGCGGTGGACGTCGGTCAGGGCGGCGAGGACCTGGACGTCATCCGCAAGCGGGCACTCGCCTGCGGTGCGGTGGAGGCCGAGGTCGCCGACGCCAGGGACGAGTTCGCCGACGAGTACTGCCTCCCGGCGATCAAGGCGAACGCCCTCTACATGGACCGCTACCCGCTGGTCTCCGCCCTCTCGCGGCCCGCGATCGTCAAGCACCTCGTGGCCGCCGCCCGCAAGCACGGCGCGAGCACCGTCGCCCACGGCTGCACCGGCAAGGGCAACGACCAGGTCCGCTTCGAGGCCGGCATAGCCGCCCTCGGCCCCGACCTCACGTGCATCGCCCCGGTCCGCGACTACGCGATGACCCGCGACAAGGCCATCGCCTTCGCCGAAAAGGCGGACCTGCCGATCGCGACCACCAAGAAGTCCCCGTACTCCATCGACCAGAACGTCTTCGGGCGCGCCGTCGAGACGGGGTTCCTGGAGGACATCTGGAACGCGCCGATCGAGGACATCTACGAGTACACCGCGGACCCGGCCCTCCCGCGCGAGGCCGACGAGGTCGTCATCTCCTTCAAGGAGGGCGTCCCGGTCGCCATCGACGGCAAGCCCGTCACCGTGCTCCAGGCCATCCAGCAGCTCAACGAGCGCGCCGGGGCCCAGGGCATCGGCCGGATCGACATCGTCGAGGACCGGCTCGTGGGCATCAAGTCCCGCGAGGTGTACGAGGCCCCGGGCGCGATCGCGCTGATCACCGCCCACCAGGAGCTGGAGAACGTCACCGTCGAGCGCGAGCTGGCCCGCTACAAGCGGCAGGTCGAGCAGCGCTGGGGCGAGATGGTCTACGACGGCCTGTGGTTCTCCCCGCTGAAGCGGGCGCTGGACGGTTTCATCAACGAGGCCAACCAGCACGTCAGCGGCGACATCCGGATGACCCTGCACGGCGGCCGCGCGGTCGTCACCGGCCGGAAGTCCGACGAGTCGCTGTACGACTTCAACCTCGCGACCTACGACTCGGGCGACACCTTCGACCAGTCGAAGGCCCAGGGCTTCATCGAGATCTTCGGCCTGTCCTCGAAGATCGCGGCCCGCCGCGACCTCGCCTGACGCGACACCGTAGACCGTAGTACGGACCGCCTCCCCGTTACCTCCGCGGCGGGGAGGCGGTTGCACATCCGAAGCAATGCACGTTCTTGAGGAGCAGTAGCTGTGAGCAGCAACAACGGTGGTGACGTCCGGCTCTGGGGCGCTCGGTTCGCCGACGGTCCCGCCGAGGCCCTCGCGAAGCTGTCCGCGTCGGTCCACTTCGACTGGCGCCTGGCCCCGTACGACATCGCGGGCTCCAAGGCCCACGCCCGTGTGCTCGCCAAGGCGGGCCTGCTCACGGACGAAGAGCTCGGCCGCATGATCGCGGGCCTGGACCAGCTCGCGGTCGACGTGGAGAACGGCTCCTTCACCGGCACCATCGCCGACGAGGACGTCCACACCGCGCTGGAGCGGGGCCTGCTGGAGCGGCTCGGCGCCGACCTCGGCGGCAAGCTGCGCGCCGGCCGGTCGCGCAACGACCAGATCGCCACTCTCTTCCGCATGTACCTGCGCGACCACGCCCGGATCATCGGCGGCCTCGTCGCCGAGCTCCAGGACGCGCTGGTCGGCCTCGCCGAGGCGCACGCCGACGTGGCCATGCCCGGCCGGACCCACCTGCAGCACGCGCAGCCGGTGCTCTTCGCCCACCACGTACTGGCCCACGTGCAGGCCCTGTCCCGGGACGCGGAGCGGCTGCGGCAGTGGGACACCCGGACCGCGGTCTCCCCGTACGGCTCGGGCGCCCTCGCGGGCTCCTCGCTCGGCCTGGACCCGGAGGCGGTCGCCGCCGAACTGGGCTTCGAGCGCGGCTCGGTCGGAAACTCCATCGACGGCACGGCCTCGCGCGACTTCGTCGCCGAGTTCGCCTTCGTCACCGCGATGATCGGGATCAACCTGTCCCGGATCGCGGAGGAGATCATCATCTGGAACACGAAGGAGTTCTCCTTCGTGACCCTGCACGACGCCTTCTCCACCGGGTCGTCGATCATGCCGCAGAAGAAGAACCCGGACATCGCCGAGCTGGCGCGCGGCAAGTCGGGCCGCCTCATCGGCAACCTGACCGGCCTGCTCGCCACCCTCAAGGCCCTTCCCCTGGCCTACAACCGGGACCTCCAGGAGGACAAGGAGCCGGTCTTCGACTCCTGCGACACCCTCGAAGTCCTGCTGCCGGCCTTCACCGGGATGATGGCCACCCTCACGATCAACCGGGAGCGGATGGAGGCGCTGGCGCCGGCCGGCTTCTCGCTCGCCACCGACATCGCGGAGTGGCTGGTCAAGCAGGGCGTGCCGTTCCGGGTGGCGCACGAGGTGGCCGGCGGTTGCGTCAAGGAGTGCGAGGGGCTCGGCATCGAGCTCGACGAGCTGACGGACGAGCAGTTCGCGAAGATCTCGGAGCACCTGACGCCGGAGGTCCGTACGGTCCTCAACGTCAAGGGCGCCCTGGCCTCCCGCGACGGCCGCGGCGGCACCGCCCCGTCGGCGGTCGCGATCCAGCTGACGGAGCTGAAGGCCGACCTGGTCATCCAGCACGCCTGGGCGGCGCACAAGAACTGACGGTCGTACCCGGCGGGGCGGCCGGCGCC
>NZ_JBHWMB010000045.1:53322-71625 GCF_042730015.1 Streptomyces sp. NPDC059957
GAGGGAAGGACAGATTGGGCAAGAAGGAATGTGGGGGGGAAAAAAAAAAGCGAATGTTGCCACCGGGGGGGGAGCCTGCCCCCTTCGTCCCCCCCCCCCCCCGCCGGTGTGTCCGGTCGCTCTCCGGCGTTACGCCGCCCAGTCCGCCAGGGCGTCGAAGTCGGCCCGGAGCAGACCGATCCGCTCGTCGATCCGCAGCAGCAGCGCGTGCGCGGGGTGCCGCTCGTCCACGTAGGCGCGGTCCATGTCCGTGATGTCGTCGTCGATCCAGGCGAAGGGGCGCTCGCCCGCGTACTCCAGGATGTACTGCGTCTTCCAGAACGTCCCGCGAGGTGCGCGCCCGTGCATCTGCGGCCAGTCGATCCAGGGGAGCTCCGGCAGCCCCAGGTGCGGGCCTATCCACTCGTTCGCCTCGCCCTTCCAGGTGGTCGCCCAGACCAGCTCGTACGCGTCCGCGAGGGCGAGCAGCTCCTCGCCGTGGCCGGGGTTCAGCCAGACCCGCAGCGGCTTCGCGCTCTCGGCCGCGGTCCAGCCCGTCGGGCGCATCCGGTGGGTGCGGTAGCCCTCGGGGCGCCGCTGGGGCTTGGCCGCGTAGGGGTTCAGCGGTCCGTCCACATCGATCAGCAGCAAGGGCTTCGGGTTCATCACGGCAGGATTCCTTCCGGCGCCCGGAGGGGCACCTCATTTATTCAGTGAGACATCCACGTCTCATTCGGGTTATGGTTGTCTCATGGCCATGGATCGTGATCAGGTGCTCCGCGCCGCCGCCGCCCTGCTCTCCCGCAAATCGACCGCCACGATGGACGAGGTCGCGAGGGCGGCCGGCATCGGCCGCGCGACCCTCCACCGGCACTTCGCCGGGCGCGACGCCCTCGTACGGGCGCTCGAAGAGCTCGGGATCCGGGAGTTCGAGGTGGCCTTCGACAACGCCCGCCTCGGCGAGGGCACGGCGATCGACGCGCTCCGCAGGCTCGTCGCCGAAGCGGAGCCCAATGCCGAGCTGCTGGCCTTCCTCGTCACCGAGAACCAGCTCTTCGAGGGAGATCAGGTCAACGAGGGCTGGTCCCGCCTCGACGCCCGCGTCGGCGAGCTCTTCCGGCGCGGCCAGCGCGAGGGCGACATCCGGATCGACCTGAGCCCCGCCTGGCTCACCGAGGCCCTCTACGGGCTCATCGGCACCTGCGCCTGGGCCGTCATGGACGGCCGGGTCGCGGCCAAGGACTTTCAGTACATGATCACCGAGTTGCTGCTCGGTGGCGCACGACGGAGTGTGGAGAAATGAGCCGTATCGAACAGCTGACCCGGACCAAGGGGGCGGAGGGCCGGAGCCCCGGGCGCTGGCTCGCGCTCTCCGTGCTCGTCCTGGCCGTCCTGCTGGTCGCCGTCGACGCCACCGTACTCGGTCTCGCCACGCCCGCCCTCAGCGAGGACCTGAAGCCCTCGGGCACCCAGCTCCTGTGGATCGGCGACATCTACTCCTTCGTCATCGCCGGCCTGCTCGTCTCCATGGGCTCCCTCGGCGACCGGATCGGCCGCAAGAAGCTCCTCCTCGTCGGCGCGACCGCCTTCGGAGCCGTCTCGGTCCTCAATGCCTACGCCACCAGCCCCGAGATGATGATCGTCGCCCGGGCCCTGCTCGGCGTGGCCGGCGCGACCCTGATGCCCTCCACCCTCGCGCTGATCCGCAACATCTTCCACGACCCCAAGGAGCGCAGCCTCGCCATCGGCATCTGGGGCGCCACCGCCTCGGCCGGCGCGGCCGTCGGCCCCGTCGTCGGCGGAGCCCTGCTCCAGCACTTCTGGTGGGGCTCGGTCTTCCTCATCAACCTCCCCGTGATGATCGTCCTGGTCATCGTCGGCATCAAGCTGCTGCCCGAGTCCAAGAACCCGGTCGCCGGCCCCTGGGACCTGTTCAGCGTCGGTCTCTCCCTCGTCGGCATCATCGGCGTGGTCTACGCCGTCAAGCAGGTCGCCACCCACGGCCTGGGCTGGGAGGTGTGGGCGGCCGCCGTCATCGGAGCGGGCGCGCTCTACACCTTCGTACGCCGCCAGTTCACGCTGCCGGCCCCGCTCCTCGACATGCGGCTGTTCAAGCACCGCGGCTTCTCCGGCGCGGTCCTCGCCGACCTGCTCACCGTCTTCGGCCTGTCCGGACTGGTCTTCTTCCTCTCCCAGTTCCTCCAGCTCGTCCAGGGCCGCGAGCCGCTCGAAGCGGGCCTCGCCGAACTGCCCGCCGCCATCGGCGCCGTGGTCACCGGCCTGGTCGCCGGCAAGTACGCCCGCAAGTACGGGGTACGGGTCATCGTGACGGGAGGCCTCGCCGCCATCGGCATCGCGCTGGCCGCGCTGACCGTGATCCACAAGGAGACCGGCTACCCGCTGCTCGGCGCGGCCCTGCTCATCGTCGGCCTCGGCGCCGGCTTCTCCTTCACCGTCACCGCCGACGTGATCCTCTCCAGCGTCCCCAAGGAGCAGGCCGGTTCCGCCTCGGCCGTCTCCGAGACCGCCTACGAACTGGGCGCCGCCCTCGGCATCGCCCTGCTCGGCTCGGTCGTCACCGGCGTCTACCAGGACTTCACCGCCCCGGCCTCCGTCAGCGGCCCCGTCGCCGACGCCGCCCACGAATCCCTCGGCGGCGCCGTCGAAGCGGCCAAGTCGCTGGACCCGCAGACCGCCCAGCAGATGGTCGGCGCGGCCCAGGAGGCCTTCGTGGACGGCCTGCGGCTGGCCTCCGGCGTGGGCGCGGCCGTCCTGCTGGCCACCGCCGTGGCCGCCTGGTTCCTGCTCAAGGGGCAGGAGCTCCAGGACGGCATCGAGCACTGACGCTGCGCCAGAGAGTGGTGTCCTGCGCAGAGTTGACAGTCCGTCGACGCGCGGGACACCATCCCGGCGATGGAGATCAACGACTTGACCCCGGCGGAGCGCCGCGTATGGGACGCCTTCCCCCGCGGGGAGCGCGTCGACTTTCTCGAGGAACCCGGGGAAACCGGCTCCGGCGGCGCCGACTGGGGGCCGGAACGGACCGTGCGCGCCGAGGTCCTCACCGCGCTCCTGCTGGGCGGCCCCACCGCCGAAGGGCAGGTCGCCGGACTCAACGTCCGGGGTGCGCGGATCACCGGCAAACTGAACCTCAAGTACGCCGTCGTGGAGCACCCGATCCGGCTGCGGGCCTGCTGGTTCGAACGCAAGCCCCTGCTCTACGGAGCCAAGTTGCGGGTCTTCGTGGCCAACGACTCCACCCTTCCCGGCCTCACCGCGGACACCGTCAGCGTCGAAGTCGCGCTCAAGCTGTCCTGCTGCCGCATCACCGGGCCGGTTCGCCTCGCGGGTGCCCGGATAGCGGGCGGACTCTTCCTCCGGAAGGCGGTCATCGGCATCGCGGGCCCGACGGAGGAGGGCCAGGAGGCGGCGCTCCGGTTCAACCACGCCGACATCGGAACCGACGTCATCGCCATGGAGCTCACCGTCCACGGCCAGACCCGCATCAACGGAGCCACCGTCGGCGGCCAGATCAACTTCGACGACGCCCGGCTCTTCGCCCCCGGCGGGACCGCCCTGCACGCCGAGATCCTCAACGTCGGCACCGACCTGCGCGCCATGCGGCTGGAGGCCCGCGGCCGGGTCAACCTCACCGGCTCCCGGATACCGGGCCAGCTCAACCTCGCCTACGCCCGCCTCATCAATCCCGGCGGGGTCGCCCTGCGCGCCTCCAGCTGTGTCGCCGGCGAGGTGTGGCTGCGCAACTGCCCGACCGTCCAGGGCGGCGTGAACCTGCGCCGCTCCCAGTTCGACCTGCTCCACATCGAGCCCGAGACCTGGCCGGCGCAGGTCCGCATCGCGGGACTCGCCTACCGCGCCCTCAGCCCGCACGTTCCCGCCGAGCGGAGGCTGCCCGTGCTGGAGCGCGAGGAGTCGGGCTACGTTCCGCACGCCTACGAACAGCTCGCCACGGCCTACCGGACGGCGGGCGACGAGGCGGCGGCGCGGACCGTCCTGCTCGCCAAACTGCGCCGGCACCGCCGCACCCTGCCCCGGGCCGCCAGGGTCTGGGGCCTGCTCCAGGACGCCACCGTGGGCTACGGGTTCCGGCCGCTGCGCGCCGCGGGCTGGCTGCTGGCGCTGCTGATCACGGGCACCGTCGCCTACGGGCTCCACCCGCCCCGGGAGCTGAAGCCGGGGGAGGCGCCGGAGTTCAACCCGGCCTTCTACACGATCGACCTGATGCTGCCGATCATCGGCTTCGGGCAGGAGGCGCCCTTCGCGCCGGACGGCTGGTACCAGTGGCTGTCGTACCTGCTGATCGTGACCGGCTGGGTCCTCGCCACGACGACCGCGGCGGGCGTCAGCCGGTCACTGCAACGGCAGTAGGCAGGCTTCAGGCCGCCTTCGCCTTGGTCGCGTACATGTCCACGTACTCCTGGCCGGAGAGGCGCATGACCTCGGCCATCACCGAGTCGGTGACGGCGCGCAGCACGTAGCGGTCGCGGTCCATGCCCTCGTACCGGGAGAACTCCATCGCCTCGCCGAACCGGACGGTGACCCGGCCCGGGCGCGGCATGCCGGCGCCGCCGGGCTGGAGCTTGTCGGTGCCGATCATCGCGAAGGGGACGACGGGCGCGCCGGTCATCAGGGTCAGGCGGGCGATGCCGGTGCGGCCGCGGTAGAGCCGGCCGTCGGGGGAGCGGGTGCCCTCGGGGTAGATGCCGAAGATCTTGCCCTCTTCGAGGATCCTGCGGCCGGTCATCAGGGCGGCGACTCCGCCGTTGGCCCCGTCGCGGTCCACGGGGATCATGCCGGCTCCGGTGAAGAACCAGGCCATGGCCCGGCCCTTGATGCCCTTGCCGGTGACGTACTCGTCCTTGCCGATGAAGTGGACCGTGCGGTCGCACACCAGCGGCAGGATCATCGAGTCGATGAAGGTGAGGTGGTTGCCCGCGAGGATCACCGGCCCGGTGCCCGGAATGTTCTCGATGCCCTCGACGCGGGTGCGGAACATCAGGCGCATGACGGGTCCGACAGTGGCTTTGATCAGGCGCGTACGGAACAACGTGGGCCCTCCGGCATCGAAAAGCAAGGTTCTCGCACCCACCACGCTCGGCGGTAGTGCAGGTGAGGACGATACTCGCGGGTCCGCTCTGATCGCACATCGGGTTCACGAGGTGGATACGCAGTGTTGACGCACGTTTCCGCCATGTTCCGCGCGCGCACCCCTGCCCGACACCGGCGCTTGCCTACCATCGGCACGCGGATTCGGGCCGAAGGCCCCGGAGATCCCGGGACGCCCGGCCCTTGTCCGAGGGGGAGTGGCACTGATGACACAGGGTGGGGCAGCGCGGCGCACGGTACTGGGCGCGGCCGTCGTCGCGGCGGGCGGAGCCTTCGGCGGGCTCGTCGCGGGCGGCGGTTCGGCCGCGGCGGCGGAGAGCGGCCACGGGGGAGGCGCGGGAGGTGGCCAGGGCGGCGGATACCGGGACCTGCCGGTGCCCACGGTCATCGGGCACCGGGGAGCCAGCGGCTACCGGCCCGAGCACACGCTCGGGTCCTACCAGCTCGCGCTGGACCTCGGAGCCGACGTCGTCGAACAGGACCTCGTGCCCACCAAGGACGGCCACCTGGTGTGCCGCCACGAGAACGAGATCGGCGGCACGACGGACGTCGCCGACCACCCCGGGTTCGCGTCCCGCAAGACGACCAAGACGATCGACGGGGTCGCGGTCACGGGCTGGTTCACCGAGGACTTCACCCTCGCCGAGCTGAAGACCCTGCGTGCGAAGGAGCGCATCCCCGCCCTCCGGCAGCGCAACACGCTCTACGACGGCCGCTGGGAGGTCCCCACCTTCGAAGAGGTGCTCCGCTGGGCGGACCGCGAGGGCCGGCGGCGCGGGAAGCGCGTGTGGCTGCACGTGGAGACCAAGCACCCCAGCTACTTCCGCGGCCTGGGCCTCGGCCTGGAGGAGCCCCTCGCCAAGCTGCTGCGCCGCTACGGGCGCGACGGCCGGGGCGCCCCGCTCTTCCTGCAGTCCTTCGAACCGTCCAGCATCCAGCGGCTCTCCCGGCTGGTCTCCAGCCCGCGCGTGGTGCTCCTCTCGGCGGCGGCCACCCGCCCGTGGGACTTCGAGCTGGCCAAGGATCCCCGGACGGTCGCCGACCTGGTCAAGCCCGAGGGGCTGCGGTGGATCGCCGGCTTCGCCCAGGGCATCGGCCCGACCATGGACCTGATCCTGCCGCGCGATGCCACCGGCAAGCTCGGGGCCCCGACCACCCTGGTCGCGGACGCCCACGCGCGGGGGCTGATCCTGCACCCCTACACCGCGCGCAACGAGAACAACTTCCTGCCGGCCGACTACCGCAAGGGCGCCGACCCTTCGGCCTACGGGGACGCCTTCGGCGCCTTCAAGGCCTACTTCGAGCAGGGCATCGACGGCATCTTCACCGACCACCCCGACACCGGGCTGCTCGCGGCGGAGGCGTTCCGCCCGGGCCGCGCGGTCAACGGCTAGGTCGTCTCTTTCGGCCCAGGCGTCAACGCCCGACCGGAGCTTCTCGTACGAGTGGGCCGTGCCCGGCGGGGAAACCGCCCGGCACGGCCTTCGCGTCCCGCCCGGCATGGACCTGCTGAAGGCTGATCTCCCCGACCTGTTCGAAACGCTCCGTCCGCTGCTCTCGGCCGAAGCGGCCGCCGAGACCGCGGGCACCGGGGTGGACGCCGCCGACCTGGAACAAGCCGTCTGGGTCAGGCTGCTGGAGCACCGCCGCATTCCCGCCGAACCCGCCGACTGGCTGCGCCGGGCGGTGCGCGGGGAGGCCCGCCGGGCGCGGCGCCGGGCCCGGCACGAAGTCCCGTACGGCCACCGCCAGCACTCGGCGGACGGCGGGTCCGGCGCGGGCACCCGTACCAGTACGGGTGTGGAACCGGAAGACGCACTCCTGCACGGCGAGGAGAACCGGGCCCTCCGATCGGCGGTCGCCCGATTGCCCGGAAGGTGTCCGGAGCTCATGAGGGCACTTCTTTCGCCCAGGGACCTCACCTACCGTGAAATCGCAGGAGAGTTGGGTATCTCACAAGGAAGTTTGGGGCCCGTCCGTTCCCGATGCCTGGGATGTCTGCGCAGAATGCTGGCCGTAGAGGTTGCGGCTCCCGCCCTGCGGGGAATGGAGCGGTAGACCAACAGGCCACCAGGT
Organism: Streptomyces sp. NPDC059957; assembly: GCF_042730015.1. Classification (NCBI taxonomy): domain Bacteria; kingdom Bacillati; phylum Actinomycetota; class Actinomycetes; order Kitasatosporales; family Streptomycetaceae; genus Streptomyces; species Streptomyces sp. NPDC059957. The sequence continues at coordinate 60,505 of NZ_JBHWMB010000045.1, forward strand.
GAGCGGGAGGCATGCGCACATGGGCATGAGCGTGACCATTTCGGCGGCAACTGCCGAGGATGCCGAGCAGATCATCAAGCTGCAGTATCTGGCGTTCCAGAGCGAGGCCGAGCTGTACGGCAACTACCGCATCCAGCCGCTCACCCAGTCCCTGGACTCCCTCAAGGCCGAGCTGGCCTCGGACACCGTCCTGGTGGCCCGGCTCGGCGAGGAGATCGTCGGAGCCGTGCGCGGCACCGTCGACGAAGAGGGCACCGGCAAGATCGCCAAGCTCTGCGTGCACCCCCGGCTCCAGGGCCACGGCCTCGGCGCCCGGCTGCTGGGCGCGGTCGAGGCGGCCCTGTCCGGCAACGACGCGACCACCCGCTTCCGGCTGCACACCGGCCACAAGAGCGAGTCGAACCTGCGGCTCTACCGCAAGGCCGGCTACACCCAGGTCGGCGGGCGCACCGCGTCCGACGGCGTCCGCCTGGTGATCCTGGAGAAGGAGGCCAAGGAGGCCACCGACTTCGCGGTCAGCGCCTGACGCCCGGCCGCGAACGCCCGGCCGCCGAAGGCCGGCGCTTCGCGCGGAGCCAGAGCATCCCGGTGATCGGCAGGATCACCGGGATGAACAGGTAGCCCATCCCGAAGTCCGACCACACGGTCGCGTCGGGGAAGGCCTCGGGCCGCGCCAAGGTCCAGGCGCCCACGACGAGCACGCCGGTCAGCTCGGCGGCGCAGCAGAACAGCGCCGCCTTGCGGGCCGTCTCCCCGCCGCGCACCAGCGAGTACGTGATGAAGGCGTAGACCAGCGCGGCCGCCGCCGACAGCGAGTACGCGAGCGGCGCCCGGTCGAACTCGGTGGAGATCTGGTAGATCGAGCGCGAGACCGCGCCGACGGTGATCACTCCGTAGAACCAGACCAGCAGCACCCCGGGCCCCGTGACAAGGCGCCCCCGCCCGCCGGGCGGGGTGGCGGTGGCCGTGGCGTCCGTGTGGGTATCAGGCACCGGTGTTTCCCCAGATGTCGTAGAGCCGTACTTCGAGCACGGCGAGGACGACCGCTCCCGCGGCCACCGTCACCGAACCCCATTTGGTCCGCTCGCTCAGCGAGAGCAGCCCCGCGGCCGGGATGGTCGCGAAGGCTCCCACCAGGTAGGCCAGGAAGAGCACCGTGCCCTGGCCGGGCTCCTCGCCCCGGGCCAGCTGGACCAGGCCGATCACCAGCTGGGCCAGGACCAGTACGGTCACCACGGCCATGCCGATGAAATGCCAGTCCTTGGTCGGCTGGTCCCGCGAGGCGGCGAAACCGCACCAGGCGGCGAGGGCGAGCGCGGCCACGCCGATGGCGAGCGTCAGGGCGTCGAGCATGCAGCGAGGGTATTACGGGCCGAAAGACCCGATGCGCTCACCCCTGCCCCGGGGCTTTCCTGGAAAGCATGAACCTGCTGCACGGGAAGCTCGGCCCGCAATTCGACGCGCTGCTGTTCGACAACGACGGCACGCTCGTCTCCTCGATGGAGTCGGTGCACCGCTGCTGGACCCGCTGGGCCCGGGAGTACGGGATCACCGAGGAGGCCTTCGCCGCGGTGGCACTCCACGGCCGCCCAGCCGCGGAGATCATCGCCGACCTCCTGCCCGAGCCCGTACGGGCCGGGGCGCTCGCCCGGATCGAGGTGCTGGAGACCGAGGACGTGGCGGGCGGCGTGGTCCTGCTCCCCGGCACCAAGGAGCTGCTCTCGGCCCTTCCCGCCGGGCGCTGGGCCGTGGTCACCTCCGCGACCCGGCCGCTGGCCGAGGCCCGGCTGCGGGAGGTCGGCATTGCCGTCGGGGAGGAGGGGGGCCCGGAGATGGTGGCCGCCGACGACATCACCCGCGGCAAGCCCGACCCGGAGCCCTTCCTGCTGGCGGCCGCCCGGCTCGGCGTGGACCCGGCCCGCTGCGCGGTCTTCGAGGACGCCCCCGCCGGCCTGGCCGCGGGCCGCGCCGCCGGGATGACGACCGTGGCCTTGACCACAACGCACCCGGCAGCCGAACTCGACGCGGACGTGGTCGTACGGGACCTCTCGGCCGTGTCCGTGCTGGTCGGAGCCGATGGCGTGACGATCGAGACGGACGATCGGCCCTGACCGGTGTTGTCCGCTATGCGGCCGAAATCCGTCCGCTATTCGGACGCCTTTGATCGGTGACGGGGAACGTCTGGTTTACTGGGGCCCATGACCACGACGAGCAGCCGCACCCTTGCGACCGAGGCGACTATGACGCCCGGTGCTCGTTGTATGTGTCGAATGCGCGCCTTCTGAGGGCCCCTGCCCCAGGTCTCACGCCCCGAAGCGAGACCGGCCGAGCTGCTCCCGGCACCCCCGTGTGAACCCGGACCGCTCCTGCCCCGCGCATGCGCCGAAGCCGTCGATTTCCGATGGTTCGACCCGTATCGCGTCCCAGATGTTTGCCCCGTGCCCGGCACCCGCTGCGCCGCGCACTCGACAGCGACGGAAATCCTGTGATCACCACATCGGGCCTCACGAAGGTCTACCAGTCCCGTGGCCGAGAGGTCACCGCCCTGGACGGCGTCGACCTGCACGTCCGCCAGGGCGAGGTCTACGGAGTCATCGGCCAGAGCGGCGCCGGAAAGTCCTCCCTGATCCGCTGCGTGAACCTGCTGGAGCGCCCCACCACCGGCACCGTGTCCGTCGACGGGGTCGACCTCACCGCCCTCGCCGGCCGGGGCCGCCGCGCCGGCAAGGAGCTCCGCGAGGCCCGCAGCCGCATCGGCATGGTCTTCCAGCACTTCAACCTGCTGTCCTCGCGCACCGTGCAGGGCAACATCGAACTGCCCCTGGAGATCCTCGGGATATCCGGCCGCGAGCGCTCCCGCAAGGCCGCCGAACTGCTCGACCTCGTCGGCCTCGCCGACAAGGCCAAGTCCTACCCCGGCCAGCTCTCCGGCGGCCAGAAGCAGCGCGTCGGCATCGCCCGCGCCCTGGCCGGCGACCCCAAGGTGCTGCTCTCCGACGAGGCCACCAGCGCCCTGGACCCCGAGACCACTCGCCAGATCCTCCAGCTGCTGCGCGACCTCAACCGCCAACTGGGCCTGACGGTCCTGCTCATCACGCACGAGATGGACGTGGTCAAGTCGGTCTGCGACTCGGCCGCCCTCATGCGCCAGGGCCGGATCGTCGAGGCCGGCAAGGTCACCGAGCTGCTGGCCACCCCCGGCTCCGAGCTCGCCCACGAACTGTTCCCGCTGACCGGGTCCGCGACCACCGCGGAGCACACGGTCATCGACGTCACCTTCCACGGCGAGACCGCGACCCAGCCGGTCATCTCCCAGCTGGCCCGGACCTACAACATCGACATATCGATCCTCGGCGCCGCGATGGACACCGTCGCGGGCCGCCAGATCGGCCGCATGCGCATCGAGCTGCCCGGCCGCTACGAGGACAACGTCGTACCCGTCGGCTTCCTGCGCGAGCAGGGCCTGCAGGTGGACGTCGTGGAGGCGGACGGGCAGTTCACCGACGCCGACGACGAACTGGCCCAGCTGGTCAAGGATGGTGCGAAGTGACCTGGTCCGAAATGCAGCCGCTGCTCACCCAGGGCACCTTCGACACCCTCTACATGGTGTTGTGGTCCGCCCTGGTGACCGTCCTCGGCGGACTGCCCATCGGCATCCTGCTCGTCCTCACCGACAAGGGCGGCCTGCTCCAGAACCGTGCGGTCAACAAGATCCTCGGCGTGATCGTGAACATGGGCCGCTCGCTGCCGTTCATCATCCTGCTGATCTTCCTGATCCCGGTCACCACGGCGATCGTCGGCACCTTCATCGGCCCCACCGCCATGATCGTCCCGCTCGCCATCGGCGCCATCCCCTTCTTCGCCCGGCTCGTCGAGACCGCCGTCCGCGAAGTGGACCACGGCCTGGTCGAAGCCGTCGAGTCCATGGGCGGCGGCATCCCGACCCTGGTCGGCAAGGTGCTCCTCCCGCAGGCGCTGCCCTCGCTGATCGCGGCCGTCACCACCACCGTGATCACCCTGATCGGCTACTCGGCCATGGCCGGCGCCGTCGGCGGCGAAGGCCTCGGCTCCAAGGCCATCACGTATGGCTTCCAGCGCTTCGAAACCGGCTTCATGATCGCCACCGTCGTGGTGCTGATCGTGCTCGTCACGGTGATCCAGCTCATCGGCGACGGCGTGGTACGCCTCCTCGCCCGGCGCGGTCGGACAGCCTGAACCGGGCCCGAGCCGGAGAGACACAAACTTTTCCCCCGAAAGCCCGCACTTGTCGTGCTTGGGCCGTCATCCAACAGCAAGACGCAAGAAAGGCACTCTTCGTGCGCAAGAACATCAAGCTCACCGCCCTCGCCGCCACCGTCTCGGCGCTCGCCCTCGGCCTCACCGCCTGCGGCAGCTCCTCCGACCCGTCCTCCACCAAGGCCGGCGGCGGCAAGACCGACGAGAGCAAGCCCCTGGTCGTCGCGGCGTCCCCGTCCCCGCACGCCGACATCCTGAAGTTCGTCCAGGACAACCTCGCGGCCAAGGACGGCCTCAAGCTGGAGGTGAAGGAGTTCACGGACTACGTCCTGCCGAACACCGCCACCCAGCAGGGCCAGGTCGACGCCAACTACTTCCAGCACGTGCCCTACCTCGACGACTTCAACAAGAAGAACGGCACCGACATCGTGCCCGTCGTGAACGTGCACCTGGAGCCCCTGGGCCTGTACTCCAAGAAGGCCAAGGCCCTCACCGACATCAAGGCCGGCCAGACCATCGCCGTCCCCAACGACCCCACCAACGAGGGCCGCGCGCTCCAGCTGCTCGCCGCGAACAACCTCATCACCCTCAAGGAGGGTGTCGGCACCGCCGCCAAGCTGTCCGACATCACCGACAAGAAGGGCCTCGAGTTCAAGGAGCTGGAGGCCGCCACGGTCCCGCGCGCCCTGAACGACGTGGACGCCGCCGTCATCAACGGCAACTACGCCATCGAGGCCAAGCTCGTCCCGGCCAAGGACGCGCTCGTCCTGGAGAAGGCCGAGGGCAACCCCTACGCCAACATCCTCGCGGTCAAGAAGGGCAACGAGAACGACCCGCGGATCCAGAAGCTCGCCAAGCTCCTGAACTCCCCCGAGGTCAAGAAGTTCATCGACGACAAGTACGAGGGCTCGGTCATCCCGGCCTTCGGCAAGCCGGCCGCCTAGATCAGGCCGGAGCCACCGGCCGGACCGATCCGGCCCGCCCGCCCGGCCCCGTACGCCCTCCGGTGTACGGGGCCGGGCGCTGCCCGCTTCCGGGCAGCCCGGCCCTGCACATCACCAGGCCGATGCTGCATGCTGTGGCCTACGACCCGCGGCTGCGATCCGTAGACACGGACCCGCGCCACGGTCGCCTCGCACCACGGTCGCACCACGGTCTCAGGCTTGGAGCTGCGCATGACTACCACCTTCCCGGACGTCACCATCAGCACGGACCGGCTGGTGCTGCGCCCCTTCGAGGAAGAAGACGTCACCGCGCTCGCCGAGATGATGAACGACGAACAGGTCACCGCCTGGACCTCCGTCCCGCACCCCTACACCTACGCAGACGCGGTCACCTGGGCCACCCGGACCGCCCACACGGAGCGCACCGAGGGCCGCGGCATCGTCTTCGCCGTCACCGAGTTCCTCACCCAGCGGCTCGTCGGCATCGTCCACCTGCAGGACACCGACTGGCGGACCCGCACCACCGAGGTCGGCTACGTCACCGCCCCCTGGGCCCGCGGCGAGGGATACGCCAGCGAGTCCGTCCGCGCCGTGGCCCGCTGGCTCTTCACCGACCAGCGCTTCGAACGCCTCGAACTGCGCACGGCCGCCGACAACACGGCCTCCCAGCAAGTGGCCCAGAAGACCGGTTGCATCAGTGAAGGCGTCCTGCGCAACGCCTGCATAGTGCGCACCCAGAACCCCGACGGCTCCTGGGCCGACACCCGCAGCGACCTCATCGTCTGGGGCCTGGTCCCCGAGGACCTGGACGAGGACGCCGACGACTACTCCGACTATGCCGACGGCTACGGGGACGGCTACTCCGTCGTCTACGGGGACGGTTACTCCGCGGGCTACGCGGACCCCCGCGACGAGGCGCGCGACGGCTACCGGATCCACCCCACCACCTCGAACGACGCGAACGGCTACGCCGTCTTCTCGGACCGGAACTGACCGGATGACCGGGTAGTCTCACCAAGCCCGCCCCCCCTCGACGAAGCCTCGCCCTGACCCGGCCACCGCCGCGAAGGGCCCCCTCCCACATCAGGAGACTGACGACGATGGCCGACCGGGTCACGGTGATCGGCTGGGACGGCTCCCCCCTGACCGCGGCAGCCCGGTCCGCGCTCTCCGCCGCCACCCTGGTGGCCGGCGCCGCCCACCACCTCGCACTCCCCGAAGTCCCGCCCGCCGCCGAGCGCGTGCGCCTGGGCAGCCTGGCCATCGCGGCCACGCGGATCGCCGGCCACCGCGGCACCGCCGTCGTCCTCGCCGACGGGGACCCCGGCTTCTTCGGAGTCGTACGAGCCCTGCGCGCCCCGGAACACGGCCTGGAAGTGGAGGTCGTACCCGCCGTCTCCGCAGTCGCCGCCGCCTTCGCCCGCGCCGGGATGCCCTGGGACGACGCCCAGGTCGTCGTCGCCCACCGCCGCACCCTGCGCCGAGCCGTCAACGTCTGCCGCGCCCACTCCAAGGTCGCCGTCATCACCTCGCCCGGCGCCGGTCCCGCCGAACTCGCCCTGCTGCTCGAAGGCGTCCACCGCACCTTCGTCATCTGCGAGGAACTCGGCACCGACAAGGAGCAGGTCACCGTCCTCACCTCCGACAAGGCCGCCGACCACAGCTGGCGCGACCCCAACGTGGTCATCGTCATCGGCGGTACGGGACCGGCCGCGGCCGCCACCGAACCGGCCTGGCTGCTCGGCCGGAGCGCGGCCCCGGCCGCCGGACGCGGCTGGGCCCGCCCGCAGATCGACGTAGGAGAAGGAGAGGGCACGCAGCTGCGCGCGGCCCAGCTCGCCCGGCTCGGCCCGCGCACCGGGGACCTCGTCTGGGACATCGGCTCAGGCTCCGGAGCCCTCGCCGTGGACGCCGCCGCCCTCGGCGCCGCCGTCATCGCCGTCGACGCCGACCGACACGCTTGCGAACGCACAACCACCGCCGCCCGCGCCCGGGGTGTACAGCTCCAGGTCGTCAACGGCCGCGCCCCGCACGTCCTGGAGACCCTGCCCGAACCCGACGTCGTCCGCGTCGGCGGCGGCGGGGCCGCGGTGGTCGCCGCCGTCGCCGACCGGCGTCCCGAACGGATCGTCAGCCACGCCTCCACGCGCGACGAGGCGGAGGCCATCGGCCGGGTCCTGACCGAGGGCGGGTACGCCGTCGAGTGCGCGCTGCTCCAGTCCGTCGCCCTGGACACCCGTACGTGGACCGAACAACGGCGCTCCGTGGTGTTCCTGCTGGCCGCCGAACGCCCTGTTAACCGCCCGGACCGTCCCTAGCCGCGAGCCCGGGGTAGGCTGGCCGATCGTCGCACCGCCCGGACGATTCGGGCATGCGGCTCCGGCTGGACGCGCGACGTGGCGCAGTCCACAGAGGACCGTGGCGGTTATGGCCGACACGGTGACGAACGGGCAGGACAATACTTACTGGTTGTCGTGCGGCCGTACGTGAGGCCTCGTGGGCGACCGGGCAGTCGAAGAGGCAACACCGATGGGCGAGGGGTACGCATGACTGACACCGGCCAGGTTCCGGGCGAGGGTCTCCCGGACAGCACGGGCATGGTGGATCAGCAGGGCGTCCCCGCCCCGGTTCCCATGTCTTCCCCGGCGACCGGGAACTACGCCTTCCAGGACCTCGTGGACAACCCGGCCGAGCCGGAGGACGAGGAACTGCTGCTGATGCCGAGCAACCAGGGCGCGTGGAGCGACCCCCAGGTCGTCCCGCCGGTGCCCGCCTTCCCCGACTTCCCCGAGCCCTCCGCGTACGCGGACGCCCCGTACGCCGACTTCGGCGGGGCCCCCGAGTACCAGCAGCCCCACCCGGCCCAGCTTCCGGTCCCCGAGGCGCCGCTCGGCTACGAGCCCGCCGGCTACCCGCAGCAGCCGTTCGATGGCCAGCCGTTCGATGGCCAGGCGTTCGCGGGGCAGCCGTCCTTCGCCGACGTCTCCTACCCTGACGCCTCCTACGGGGGCGGTGCGCACGAGGCCGGCGGCCGGGATTCCGGCGCGCTGGACCTCGGTGGCCTCGTTGCCCCGCAGCCCATGTCCCAGCCCCAGTCCCAGGCGGCCCCCGTCGCGGCGGCCCCGGTGCGGCGGCCGCTGCACATGGGCCCGCCCGTGCCCGAGGCCACCGGCGGAGTCGTACGGTCCCTCGCGGACCGCGGCCCGGCCGCGGCGCCGGCGCCCACCGGCGCCCCCGGGCAGGCCCAGGCCCCGCTGACGCCGGCCACGCCCGTTCCCGTCCCGGTCGCCTCCGTGCCCTCCGCCTCCGAGCCCGCCGCTTCCGTGCCCGCCGCCCCGGGCCTGAGCACCCCGGCGACGCCCGTCCCGGTGCGCCAGTCCGGGCCGCCGACCACGGGGCCCGAGTACCTGGACTTCACGCAGGCCGAGGTCGAGCACGTGCCGGGTCCGGCGCAGCAGCCGGTCGAGATCCCGGTCCAGGCCGGGACGCCGTGGACCGCGGAGCCGGCTCCGGAAGCCTCGGCGCAGCCCGTCGGGGAGCCCGTGGACGAGCCCGTCGCGGAGTCCGTCGAGGCGCCCGTTGCCTTCGCTCAGCCCGAGGCGGTCCTCGTGCCCGAGCCGGAGTCCGTGCCCGTGGCGGAGCCCGCGCCGGTGCCGGTCGCCGTGGCCCCCGTGGCCGAGCCGGTTCTCGTGGAGCACGCGCCGGAGCCCGTCGTCTTTGCCGAGCCCGAGCCCACCGTCGTACCGGCGTCCGAGCCCGTCGCGGTACTCGAACCCGAGCCCGTGGCCGAGCCCGTGGCCGTGGCTGACGCCGTCGTCGCCGTCGAGCCGGAGCCCGCGCCGGTCGTGGAGCCCGAGCCGCAGCCCGCAGAAACGGTGGTTCAGGCCGAGGAGCCGGAGCCCCTGCCCGAGCCCGCGGCCGTCGTGGTCCCCGAGCCGGTCGCCGTGGCGCAGGCCGACGTACCGCTGGAGGCCGGACAGGCCCCCGAGGCCGGAATCGAGCAGCAGCCCGAGCCGGAAGCCGTGCCCGAAGCCGAAGCCGAAGCCGAAGCCGAAGCCGAGGCTCCCTTCACCGAGGCGGCCCCCGGATACGCCGACGCCGAGCGCGAGGCCGTCCTGCGCGTCATGCGTGAGCGCCGTGACATCCGCAAGGGCTTCCGCCGCGACCCCATCCCGCACGAGGTGCTGCTGCGCGTCCTGGAGGCGGCCCACACCGCTCCCAGCGTCGGCCACTCCCAGCCGTGGGACTTCGTCGTCATCAAGTCCGCCGAGACCCGCCGGACGATGCACGAACTCGCCGAGCGCCAGCGCGAGGCCTATGCGAAGTCGCTGCCCAAGGGCCGCGCCAAGCAGTTCAAGGAACTCAAGATCGAGGCCATCCTCGACACCCCGGTGAACATCGTGGTCACCGCCGACCCGACCCGGGGCGGCCGCCACACCCTGGGCCGGCACACCCAGCCGCAGATGGCCCCGTACTCCTCGGCCCTCGCCGTGGAGAACCTCTGGCTCGCGGCGCGTGCCGAGGGCCTCGGCGTCGGCTGGGTCAGCTTCTTCGACGAGCGCGAGATGGTCCGCGAGCTCGGCCTCCCCGAGCACCTGGAGGTCGTCGCCTACCTGTGCGTCGGGTACGTGGACGAGTTCCCCGACGAGCCCGAGCTCGCGCAGGCCGGCTGGTCGCAGCGGCGGCCCCTCGCCTGGGTCGTCCACGAGGAGACGTACGGGCGCCGCGCGCTGCCCGGCGAGGAGCCGCACGACCTGCTCTCCGAGACCGTCGCCAGCATCCGTCCGCTCGACGCGAAGGCGCTCGGCGAGGCGTGGGAGCGGCAGAAGCGCATGACCAAGCCCGCAGGGGCCCTGGGCATGCTCGAAATCATCTCGGCCCAGCTGTCCGGCCTCTCGCGGGTCTGCCCGCCGCCGATCCCGGAGCCCGCCGCGGTGGCGATCTTCGCGGGTGACCACGGCGTGCACGCCCAGGGGGTCACCCCGTGGCCCCAGGAGGTCACCATGCAGATGGTGGCCAACTTCCTGGGCGGCGGCGCGGTGTGCAACGCGTTCGCCAACCAGGTGGGCGCGGAGGTCTGCGTGATCGACGTCGGCGTCGCCGGCGACCTCCCGGCCACGCCGGGGCTGCTCCCGCGCAAGGTCCGCCCGGGCACGGCCGACCTGTCGGTCGGCCCTGCGATGACCCGCGAGGAGGCCGTCGCGGCCATCGAGGTGGGCATCGAGACGGCCCGCGACCTGGTCGCGGCGGGTAACAAGGCTCTCCTCACGGGAGAGATGGGCATCGCCAACACCACGGTGTCGGCGGCGCTGATCTCGGTCTTCACCGGGGTGGACCCGGGCGAGGTCACCGGCCGGGGCACGGGCATCAACGACGAGACGCACGCCCGCAAGGTCGAGGTCGTGCGCCGCGCGCTGGAACTCCACCAGCCGGACCCGGCGGACCCGATCGGCGTCCTGGCGGCCATCGGAGGCCTGGAGCACGCGGCGATCGTGGGCCTCCTCCTGGGAGGCGCCTCCCTGCGCACGCCGGTGATCCTGGACGGCGTCAGCGCCGGTGCGGCCGCGCTGGTGGCCCGGGCCATCGCGCCGGAGTCGCTGTCCGCGTGCATCGCGGGACACCGCAGCGCGGAGCCCGGCCACGTGGCCGCCCTGAACAAGCTCGGCCTGCGCCCGCTGGTCGACCTGGACCTCCGCCTCGGCGAGGGCACGGGCGCGCTGCTGGCGCTGCCGCTGGTGCAGAGCGCTGCGCGCGCGATGCACGAGGTGGCCACGTTCGACTCGGCGGGTGTCACGGAGAAGTAGCGGGGGCTGCGGGGCCGGTGCCGGGGACGGGGTGGGGTGTCGTCCGGGACTCATGATTTATGGCGCCCTGTGCGTGCTGCGTCCCGTGAGGCCTTGTTTCGCGCCAACACATCACGTTTTACGTCCCGGACGACACC
>NZ_JBHWMB010000046.1:0-13286 GCF_042730015.1 Streptomyces sp. NPDC059957
CACACCTACAACCACCACCGCTGCCACACCGCACTGGGCGGACACCCGCCGATCAGCCGCGTCAACAACGCTGCGGGTCAATACAGCTAGGCCGTCTTTCGGATCTTGCCGGTCAGGTCCGCGTCGTCCGGTGCCGTGCCGGGCGGCGCGGGCCCGGCAAGATACGGAAGAGACGGCCTAAGGGGTACCCGTCGAGGCCAGTCGGCGGTGCGCTTCCTCCGGCGACATGTCCTCCAGGTGGGTCAGGAAGATCCACGTGTGTCCGTACGGGTCGCGCAGGTGGGCCGTCCGGTCGCCGTGGAACTGGTCCGCGGGCTCCTGCAGCACTTCCGCGCCGGCCGCCGCGGCCGTCCGGACGAGTTCGTCCACGTCCGCGACGAACACGTGCAGCGCCACCGACGTCCCGCCCAGCGCGGTCGGCGCGGTGAACCCGCCGCCGGCCGTGTCGCCGAGCATCAGCACCGCCCCGCCGATGCGCAGCTCCGCGTGCAGGACGCCGCCGCCCGGCGCGTCCAGCCGGTATTCCTCCACGGCCCCGAAGGCCCGTACGTAGAAATCCAGGGCGCCGACCGCGTCGGCCACCATGATGTGCGGCACCACCGCCGTGCGATAGCGCTCCGGGATCGTCCGCCCCGACACCTCTGCCGCCTCGTTGTCCGTCATGTCCGCGACCGTAGGACCTCAAGTGCGCTTCAGGTCAAGAGGCCGGTGGCGTCCCTGCGTAACGTGAGTACGCTGCTACACATGACGGGTCACCCACCGGGTCCGCTCTGGACGGGCCGGGCCTCCAACCGCGTGCAGTGGTTCCTCGCCGGAGCCGGTGCGGCCTGTCTCGCGCTCGGCATCGAGCTCGCCGTCGACCACGCATCGGACGCGGGCATCGTGGCGCTGCTCATGGCCGTGATCGGCTGCCTCGCCGCGGGTCTGCTCATCCTCTTCGGCACCCTCGCCTTCGTGCACGCCGCGGTCACCGTCGACGCCGAGGCCATCGAGGTGCGCTGCGGGCACATCGGGCTGCCGCGCCGCAGGATCCGGCTCACGGAGGTGGAGGCCGCCGAATACGTGCCCCGGATCACCCCGCAGCAGTGGGGCGGCTGGGGCTACCGCTGGCGTCCCGAGCGCGGCACCGCCGTCATCGTCCGGCGCGGGGAAGGGCTGGAACTCCGGCTCGGCGACGGCAAGCTCTTCACCGTCACGGTCGACGACGCGGAGAACGCCGTCCGTGTGATCCGCACCCATCTGCGCGCCCTGGCCCACTGACTCCGTCACCGGCACAGCGAGGGGACGTACACTCCGCCAGATGAGCAGCAGTGCGACCCGCGCGGCCGGGAACGATGCCGGGAACGATGCCGGAAACGGTGCGGGGAACGAACCGCAAGGGCGAGCGGAGGACGGCGCGGCGACGCCGGCGCCCGGGGCAGGGGCCGTGACGCGTTCCCCCGCGCGGCGGTGGGCCGGCCGGCCGGCGCGGCCCGGGGCCGCGGTCCTGTCCGGAGTGCTGCTCTACCTCAGCTTCCCGCCCCGCCCCCTGTGGTGGCTGGCCCCCCTCGCCCTCGCCCTGCTCGGCTGGTGCCTGTACGGGCGCCGCGCGCGGGCCGGCTTCGGCCTCGGTGTGCTGCACGGGCTCGGCTTCCTGCTGCCGCTGCTCGTCTGGACCGGCGAGGGCGTCGGCCCGGTGCCGTGGCTGGCGCTCGTCACCCTCGAATCCCTGCTGATCGGCCTCACCACCCTCGGCATCGCCCTCGTCAGCCGGCTCCCCGGCTGGCCGCTGTGGGGCGCCGCCGTCTGGATCGCCGGCGAGGCACTGCGCGCCCGGGCCCCCTTCGGCGGCTTCCCCTGGGGCAAGCTCGCCTTCGGCCAGCCCGACGGCGTCTTCCTGCCGCTCGCCGCGCTCGGCGGCACCCCGCTGCTCTCCTTCGCCGTGGCCCTGTGTGGATTCGGGCTGTACGAGGTCCTGCGCGTCGGCGCCGACACCCGTCGGGCCACCGCCGCGCTGCTCGCCGCCACCGCCGTGGCCGCCCCGCTCGCCGGTGCACTGGCGGCCAGGCCGCTGGTCTCCGACGCGGCCGAGGACGGCACCGTCGTGGCCGCGGTCATCCAGGGCAACGTCCCGCGCGCCGGGTTCGACTTCAACGCCCAGCGCCGCCAGGTCCTGGACAACCACGCCAAGCGCACGATCCAGCTCGCCGAGGACGTCAAGCTGGGCAAAGTCGCGAAGCCGGACTTCGTCGTCTGGCCGGAGAACTCCTCCGACATCGACCCGTACACCGAGCCCGATGCCTACGGAGTCATCGACAACGCGGTCAAGACCATCGGGGTGCCCGTCGCCATCGGCTCCGTGCTCGCCCCGGAGACCGGCCCGCTGCGCAACACGATGATCCTGTGGGACCCGGTCAAGGGCCCCGTGGACACCTACGACAAGCGCAAGATCCAGCCCTTCGGCGAGCGCATCCCGATGCGCTCCTTCGTCAGGCTCTTCAGTTCCGACGTGGACCGGGTGCGGCGCGACTTCGGCCCCGGCAAGGAGCCCGGGGTCTTCGACATGGCGGGCAGCGGAGTCGGCATGGTCACCTGCTACGAGGCCGCCTTCGACGACGCGGTCCGCTCCACCGTCCAGGCCGGCGCCCAGGTGATCGCGGTACCGAGCAACAACGCCACCTTCGGCCGCACCGAGATGACCTACCAGCAGCTCGCCATGGACCGGGTCCGGGCCGTGGAGCACAGCCGGACCGTACTGGTCCCCGTCACCAGCGGGGTCAGCGCCGTGATCCGCCCCGACGGCGAGATCGTGCAGCAGACGAAGCTGTTCACGGCCGACGCCCTGGTCGCCGAGATCCCGCTGCGCTCCACGCAGACGCCGGCCACCCGCTTCGGCCCGCTCGCCGAATACCTCCTGCTGGCCGTGGCCGTGGCGGGAATTGGCTGGTCGTTCGCCCGGCGTTTCGCCCGGTCCTCGTAGGGTTTGGGAATGACCACACCTGACTTCATCCGCACCCTGCGCGCCACCGCCGGCCACCAGCTGCTGCTGCTGCCCGGGGTGACCGCCGTCGTCTTCGACGACCGGGGGCGGGTCCTGCTGGGCCGGCGCGCCGACACCGGACGGTGGTCGGTCGTCGGCGGGATCGCTGAGCCGGGCGAACAGCCGGCCGACACGGCGGTCCGCGAGGTGTACGAGGAGACGGCGGTGCGGTGCGTACCGGACCGGGTGGTGCTGGTGCAGATGCTCCCGCCGATCACCTACGAGAACGGGGACGTCTGCCAGTACCAGGACATCACCTTCCGCTGCCGGGCCACCGGCGGGGAGGCGCGGGTCAACGACAACGAGTCGCTGGACGTGGGCTGGTTCGAACCGGACGCGCTGCCGGAGCCGCTGGAGTCCTTCGCGGTGGACCGGATCCGCCAGGCCCTGAAGGACGAGCCGACCTGGTTCGCGGCCCCCACCCCGGTCGGCCCCGGCAACTGACCGCCCGGCCGCGGGTACGGACGGCCCGGGCCCCGGTTCAGCCGATGCCGATGCCGATGCCGATGCCGGTGTCGATGCCGGAGGCCTCGCGGTAGAGCTCCACCGCCCGGTCGCCCATGACCGCGCTGTACGAGACCTCGGGTACGGTCCCGCCGCCCTCGTAGCCGCCGAGCACGCCCGTCAGGGCGCCCTCGGCGAGCCAGGGGCTGCCGCTGGTGCCGCCGCTCAGGTCCGGGCACTCGATGCGGCGCTGCGTGGCGGAGAACAGGGTCGTGGTGTTGGCGCAGTACAGCGGGGACCCGTCACGGCTCGGGTAGCCCACGACGGACACCGTGGCACCGGCCGGCCGCTCCGCCGCGACCGGGAAGCCGCCGACCACGTCCTCGATCTGCAGGCCGTCCGGCTGCAGGCCCTCCGGCGGGGCGACCGTCGCGAAGGCGATGTCGTCGTCGGGGTCCTCGCCGTCCGTCCAGCCCGGTGCCACGTACGGGCCGGTCAGCTTCCACAGGCCGTACGGGGCCTCGCCGTCGCGGTAGCCAGGGGCGAAGTAGGTGGTGTCCGGGCTGCCCAGGCAGTGCGCGGCGGTGACGATCACATCGCGGTCCTGGCTGCGCACCACGGACGCGGTGCAGAAATGGCCGCCGTCGAGCCCGCCCGCGAAGAGCGCGCCGACCCGCCCTGCCGTCTCGTCGGCGGCGGCCCTGAGGGTGACGCCCAGCGGCGGTCCGGCCGGCCCGTCGGGGGCGTCGACGCCGAGCAGGGCCGTCATGGTGGCCAGGGCGAGCAGGATCCGCGAAGTGCGCCGGCCACGGGCACGGGCGCGGGAGCGGCGGTCCGGTCGGGAGGGGAGGCGCTGGATCATGCTCCGAGCCTCACGGGGCAACCTGTGACCGGAACCGGGGGATCCATATGAATCCGCTGTGAATCCGGGGAGGGAGGCGGGCGAGCGCCTTCGCGGGAGGGCACCCTCCGCCGACCGGAGGCGGCGGCCCCATCGAGGTCCCCACCCCGGTGGACCGCAAGCCGGTGGACGGATAGCCGGCTGACGGATAGCCGGACGGGCGTTCCGCGGTCAGCCGCGCCGCTCGTACACCGTCACCCGGCGGCCGCGGACCTCCCGGTCCTCCACCGCGGTGAACTCCGCCCGCAGCACGGCCGCCTTCGCCCGGTCCGCCGCGGAGCCCGGTGGCTTCGACACCTTCCGCGCGTCCGTCACCAGGAGGACCCGCCGCTGCTCCCGCAGGACCGCCGAGATCCGTGCCGGGTCGGCCTCCTCGCCCTTGAGGGTGCCCGACTCCGCGGGGCCGCGGGACAGGGCGATGTCCTCCAGACCGGCGAACGCCCCGGGCGAGACCAATGCGGTGTCCCGCCGGGCCGCCGGGACGAAGAGCACCGCGTCGCCGTCCCGCTTCAGCACGGACACCTCCCCGGCCACCGCCAGTACGTCGTCCACCCGGCTGGCCGGAGACCTGTCGGCCAGCGCCACCGGCAGCAGCGCCACCGCCGAGACCGCCACCACGACCGGCACGAGCGCGCCCGACGCCTTCGGGTACCGGGGCGCGAGGGCCCGTACGGCCGCGCCCAGCGCCGCACCGATCAGCAGGGCCAGGCCCAGCATGGAGAACAGCACGTACCGGTCGAGGAACAGCGGCTGGATCAGCGAGGCGGCGGCCAGCCCCAGCAGGGGCACCGCCAGCAGCGGCAGTCCGACCGAGGCCGCCGTCAGCCGGGCCGGGTGCCCGGTGCGCGGCCCACCCCGGAGGTCCGCCCACGAGGCCAGTGCGCCGACCGTCAGCAGGACGCCCGGGCCGATCATCATGTGCCAGGTCAGCGGCGGTATCCAGGAGACCTGCCCGGACTGGGTCCGGCTGAACAGGATCAGCGGCAGCGCCCCCGCCACGGCCGCGGCCGAGGCGAGCAGCCAGGGCGCCACGACACGGCGTCCGGCCCGCGCCCACCACAGGGTCACCGCGTGGGCGGGCAGGATCAGCAGGGAGAACCAGTTCAGCAGGGCGCAGACCAGCACGAGAGCCCCGTACGCCGTCCAGCGCGGCCAGGTCCGCCGCCGTTCGTGACCGGCTTCGGGGGCCGACGCGATCAGCGAGACGAGGAGCAGGGTCGACAGTCCGGCCCCGCCCGCGATCAGCGCGTAGGACCGGCCCTCCTGGAGCTGGAACTGCACGGCCGGCAGCAGCCCGAGGGCCAGTCCGCCGCCCAGCCCGGCCCACGGGCCCGCCAGCCGGCGCCCGATCAGCGCCACACAGCCGGCGGCGACCGCCACCGCCAGCACCGAAGGGAGGCGCAGGGTGGTCGTGCTCGCCCCGAACACCTCGAAGAGCACGTGCACCAGCAGGTAGTACAGGCCGTGGACCGCGTCCACGTTCCCGAGGAGGTGCCAGATCTCAGCCGGCGAACGCTCCGCCACCTGCCAGGTCGCCGCCTCGTCCCGCCACACGCTGTTCTGCCGGGAGAGTCCCCACAATCCGAGCGCCAGGGTCCAGAGGACCGGAGCCGGCCACACGAGATACGGCCGCCGGACGGCGGTGGATATGTGGGAAGTCATGAAGGCGTACGGATCCTCGGGCATCAGTTCGGGCGGAAACCACCAGTCTATGGACGATACGGAGGGTTCCCGGACCGGGTGTTGTGCACGACGGAGCGTGATCACGGGGCCCGCCCGCCCCTAGCCTCGCGGCAACAAGGTGCGCACCAGGCACCCAGCAGGCACGCAGGAGCACGAACGAGGGGCGGTACCCGGTGAACTGGCTGATCCACGACTACCGCGAGAGCGATCTCGCGGCCGTTGTCCACCTGATCGACACCACGGCCGAACTCGGCCAGGAGTCGGTCTTCTCACTCGCCGAATGCATCAGCGCCCTCACCGACCGGCAGCCCTGCGTGGTCGCCGTCCACCAGGGCGTCCCCATCGGCGCCGCCCTCGCCTGCGTCACCGGCGAACGCGCCTGGGTCATGCGCATCGCCATCGCCGCGGGCTGGCGCGGCCGGGGCCTGGCCAGCGCGCTGCTCGTGGAGCTGGAACGGCGGCTCATCGCCGCCCGCGTCGGGCGCATCGCGTACGTCCTGCCCGAGGAGGACCTGCTCGGCGAGGGCCTGCTCAACGCCGGCTACACCCGTCAGCCCGCCGTCGCCTACTTCGAGAAGACCGAGCCGCTGCACGGACCGGCCGCCGGCCTCCTGGACGACCTCGGCGGCCGCTTCCTGCCGAACGACCTGTGGGCCAAGGTCGCCGGCATGGAGACGGAGAAGGACCTCATCGAGCGGCGCGTGGTGCTGCCGCTCGCCGAACCCGAGCGGGCCGCCGCGCACGGGGTGCGGCCGCCGCGCGCCATCACCCTCTTCGGCCCGCCCGGTACCGGCAAGACCACCTTCGCCCGGGCCATCGCCTCCCGCCTCGGCTGGCCCTTCGTGGAACTGCTGCCCTCCCGCCTCGCCGACGAGGGCAACCTCGCGGCGGCGCTGCGCGACGCGTTCGCCCGCATCGCCGAGCTGGAACGGGTGCTCGTCTTCATCGACGAGGTCGAGGAGATCGCCCCGGTGCGCACCGAACCCGCCCAGCCCGGCGGGATCCACGGGGTGACCAACGAGCTGCTCAAGCTGATACCCGGCTTCCGCGAGGGCGACGAACGGCTCCTGGTCTGCGCGACCAACTCCATCCGCTCCCTCGACCCGGCCTTCCTGCGGCCTGGCCGCTTCGACTACCTGATCCCGATCGGCACCCCGGACGCGGGCGCCCGCGCCGCGATCTGGGCCCGGTACACGGCGGGCCGTCCCGATGTGGACGTGGCGGCGCTGGTGGGGGCGAGCGAGCTGTTCACCCCGGCCGACATCGAGCACGCGGCGCGGATCGCGGCGCAGGTGTCCTTCGAGCGGGACCTGGAGGCGGTGGGCGCGCGGGGCGCGGCGGCGGCCCAGCTGGGCGCGAGCACCGAGGACTACCTGGCGGCGGTGGCGCAGTGCCGGCCGACGGTGACCCCGGCGATGACGGGGGAGTTCGCGGCGGACATCACCGCGCACGCCCGCTTCTGAAGACGGAGCGGCCTGAAGCTGCCCGCCACGGACGGGCAGGCAAGACGGCCCGCAGCCACTCCCCAAAGCGGCTGCGGGCCTCCCGCGCGGACTTGGCATCCGTGCGGGACAGCCACGTTCCGGTTGGGGTGTGTCGCCGGCTGGAACGTGGCAGCAAGGGTGCCGTGAGGGCCATCCCTGATGCCCTCGCCAACACATTCGAGTCAACCAGGGGCGGGGGTGGCGGCGCCTCGGCCGCACGGCCACGATCACCCGGCCGGAAGGACCGGTCCGCGGGCCCGGGCCGTGGGCCGAAAGGAGGACCGGGGCGGGGTACCGTGAGGACGGCGCCCCGCCCCGCTCCCGCGTCGACCTCGACGGCGGGCTCGCGGTGATCCGCATCCCCGCGCCCGGTCCCGCCCCCGCGCCCGTTACGGGCGGCAGCGGTACGTGAACTCCGCCGCGGCGGTCTGCCGTACGGGTGAGACGAGCTCCAGCTCGGCCTTCGCGGCGTAGGCGCCCGCGCCCTGGAAGGTCCACAGCAGGTGCAGCCGGGCCTCCGTCCGGCCGCTCGGGACCCGTTCGGTGAGCTGCTCCGAGCGGGTGCCGTCACTGCGCAGCCAGCGGTACGCGAGGACCCCCGGCCGCCCGTTGGTCCGTACGACGGCCACCACGTCGGCGGTGCCGTCGCAGCCGGGGCCCTTGGCGTCGGTGGTCACCGCCACGTCCCGGACCTCCAGGGCCGGGCCGTAGCGCTGCCAGCCCAGGTAGCAGAGGACCGCGACCAGGACGAGGCCCGCCAGCGTGTAGCGCCGCCATTCGCGGCGGCGCCGGCGGGGGGCCGGGCCGGGGGACAGCGGGAACGGCGCGGGGAGTGCGGCGGTCACCCCCGGTCCGAAGCGCAGTACGGATCCCTCGACCCGGTCCGGGACGGCACCCACCGGCACGTCGAACCGCGCGGTCGCGCCCGTCCGTTCGGTCGCGTCGGTCCGTTCGGTCCGGCCGGTGTCGTCGAGCCGCTCGGTCTGCTCCGTGCCCCGGGGCGGCCCGGTGATCCAGTGGCTGCCGAGCACGGTGGCGCTGTAGTCGTCGTCGCCCTGCGGTGCGTGGGGCCCGGTCATTGGGGCACCGCGCAGCGCGGGATCTGGACGGTCGCGTACGCGTACCGCTTGGGGGCGGCGGGTTCGGTGGAGGCGCGCACCGTCAGGTAGCAGCCGCTGCGCCGCGTGAAGGCGTGCTGCTGCGACAGCGAGGTCGGCGAGCCGGCGGGCGCGATGACCCGGTCGGTGCCGTCCGCGACGGCGAGGTCGTTCGGCGCATCGCCGAGGAACCACTCGAAGAGCACGGTGACGGGCCCGCCTTTGGCGTCGAGGCTCACGGTCGCTTCACCGAGCGTGGGCGAGGCTTCGAGGGTGACGGACACCGAGGACACGATCACGCTCGGGCTCGGTGTGGGCGTGGGTGTGGGCGTCGGTGTCGGTGTCGGGGATGTGGTGGGGGTCGGCGTCGGGGACGGGGGACTGCTGTACGTGGGCGTGGCGGACGCGGACACCGACGCGGACGGCGACGGCGTCGTACCGGTCGCACTCGCCGACGGGCTCGGGCTGGTGCTCCGGCTCGGAGAGGCAGACGGTGCCGGGGACGGGCCGCTGCCCGGGGAGGGCGCCGACGCGCTCGACGTCGCGAACGCGTTCAGCGCCCTCGCGCCGCCCGGCTCCGAGCCCACCGCCTGGTAGCCGAGCACGGCCACCAGCCCGAGCACGAGCGCCGCCCCCGCCGCGAGCAGACCGCGCCCGCCCGGGGCCCAGGGCGGGCGCGGCGCCGGCAGGACCGTCGTGGCCAGGGCGGTGGTGCCCTGCGCGGGGGCGCCCGCGGAGGGGAACAGCAGGGGCAGCAGGGCCGCCAGCGCGGCCAGCTTGCGCTGTCCGCGCTCCTCCCACTGGGGCCCGTACGCCGCCAGGGCCACCGCCTCCAGCTCCGCGACGAACGCGTCGGCGTTCTCGGGCCGTTGTTCGGGAGCCTTGGCCAGTCCGCGCCGGATCAGCGGGCGCACCGGCTCGGGTGCCTCGGTCTCCGGGACCGGCGCCTCGATGTGCTGGACGGCGAGCTCGGCGAAGTTCTGCCCGTCGTAGGGCTTGCGGCCGGTCAGGCATTCGAAGAAGGTCGCCGTCGCCGCGTACACGTCGGCCTCGGGCGAGGCGGGCCGGCCCTGCCACTGCTCGGGGGCCATGTAGGCGGGGGTGCCCGCCGCCCCGGGCGTGGTGCCCAGGGGGGTGGCGATTCCGAAGTCCACCAGCTTGGAGGTTCCGTTGGCAGCGACCAGGACGTTCGCCGGCTTGTAGTCCCGGTGGACCACACCGGCCCGGTGGGCGTCGGCGAGCCCCAGCAAGGAGCCCTTCAGCAGTACCAGCGCCGCCTCCGGCCCCGTCCGCCCGCACTGCTTGAGCAGGGCGTTCAGCGGGATGCCGTCCACCAGTTCCATGACGATCGCGGCGCCGCCGGGCGCCTCGACGTACTCGTACAGCCCGACCACGTACGGGGAGCGCAGGGCGCCGAGCAGTTGGGCTTCCGCCCGGAACTCCCGGACGAAGACCGGGTTCTCGAGCATCCGGTCGTTCAGGTACTTCACCGCGACGGCCGTGCCGGTGCCCTCGTGGACCGCGAGGACCACGCGGCCGCTGGCGCCCGAACCGAGCTCGCGGACCTGCGAGTAACCGGGAACCGACCACACGCCGTTCATGCCTTCCCCCCTTGCCGTGGCGTGACCGCGCCCCGGAGCCGCTCCTTCCAGGGGACCGGCCACCACCTGGGACACATTTCCGCCACGGCCGGTTCCCTGTCGGGGACGCTCGGCTCAGGCGGCTGCGGCCCGCGCTCCGATCATGGAGTGCAGCCGGTCGGCCGCCGCCCGCCCGAAGTCCGGATCGTTGATGTGGGTGTCGTAGTCGTGGATCCGGGCGGCGCTGCCCCGCAGGCCTTCGCGCAGCGCCGAGAACAGCGCCCCGTCGGCGTCGGGGTCATGGTAGGGCCCGCCCGGGACGCCGAGCGTGGACAGTCCGCGCAGCGGTACGCAGACGGCCGTGGGGCCGGTGGCCGCACGGAGTTTGGCGGCGACCCGGCGGCCCAGCTCGGCGCACTCGGCCCCGGTCGTACGGATCACCGTGATCGAGGGGTTGTGGACGTGGACCCGGCGGTGGCGGACCCGTTCGGGCAGGCTCTCCAACGGGCCGAACTTCACCATGTCCAGCGCCCCCAGGCTCACCACCTGCGGAATCCCGGCCCGCCCGGCGGCGCTGAGCCGGTCGGGCCCGGCGGTCAGGATGCCGCCGCACAGGTCGTCCGCGAGCTCGCTGAGGGTGAGGTCGAGGACCCCGGCGAAGATCCCCTGGCCGGCCAGGGTCTCCAGGGTCCGGCCGCCGCTGCCGCTGACGTGGAAGACCAGTACCTCGTAACCCAGTTCCGTCAGCCGTTCCCGGGCGGCGTCCACGCCGATCGTGGTCACGCCCGCCATGCTCGCCGCGATCAGCGGCCGGGGAGCGGGAGGAGGCCCCGAGCCCGGCCGGGGCGGCCGGCGCAGTTCCGTGGCGGAGCGCGCGTAGGCCTCGGCCATCCCGGTGACGGCCGCGACGGCATTGGCCAGGACCGGACCGGAGACGCTGTTGATCCCCGCGATGTCCACGACGCTGTACATCATGGTGATGTCCGCCGATCCGACGTACGGGGCCACGTCCCCGGACGCCATCGAGGAGACCATCACCTTCGGAACGCCCAGCGGCAGTGCGCGCATCGCCCGGGTGGCGATGGAGGTTCCGCCGCTGCCGCCCATCGCGAGTACTCCGTGCAGCCGGCCTTCGGCGTGCAGGCGTAACAGGGTCGCTTCCGCGCCCCGGGCCATCGTGGTGACGGCCGCGCCCCGGTCGGCGGCCGCGCGCAGTTCGGACAGTTCGCTTCCCGCGGCCCGCGCCACCGCTTCGCGCGGTACGTCGGCGGGAACCCGGGGCTCGTTCATGATTCCTGTGTCGACCGTGATCACTTCGACGCCGGCGCGCAGCAGCCTCTCGCGCAGCCAGCCGTACTCCACACCCTTGGTGTCCAGGGTTCCCACCAGCACGACGTTCGTCATATGTGCAATGTCCATGCAAGTGGGGTTTGTTGGCAAGTGAAGGCGAGGTCAATCCTCGTTCTCCAGGACGTCCAACAGCCGTTCCAGGAAAGGAATCTGAGATACCACCAGCTTGGTTCTGGCCACCCGTGGAGCGAACCACTCCACCCGGTCCAGCTCGGGGAACTCCTGCGTCCGCCCCGATTTCGGCGGCCACTCCATGGTGAAGGTGCCGGGCACCGCGAGGGCCGGATCCAGGTCCGCCCGCACCGCCCAGATCGTCACCAGCTTCCCGCCGATCATCCGCACCTCGCCCAGCGGCAGGTACGGACCCTCCGGCGGCGGCAGCCCGATCTCCTCCTCGAACTCCCGGCGGGCCGCGTCGCGCGGGGTCTCCTCCGGGCCGTACTCGCCCTTCGGGATCGACCAGGCACCCGCGTCACGGCGCTCCCAGAGAGGGCCGCCCATGTGGCCGAGCAGGATTTGCACCCCGGCTCCGGTGCGATGGCGGAACAGGAGCAGTCCGGCGCTGCGTTTCGCGGTCATGGCCCCATCCCTACCCCGTCCGGGCGAGACTCAGTGGTCGTGCGGGCCCTGGCGGTGGACCGGGCCGTGGGCGTCCGCGCAGTGGGGGTCGGCCCGGTCCTCGCCCGGGCGGCCGACCGTGAGGAGGGAGTCCTGGGCGTGGTCCACCTGGAGGGTGGTGTGCGTGATCCCGTACTCCTTCGCCAGCAGGGCCTCCAGGTCCCGGCGCACGGCGTGGCAATCGCCCTCCGGGGCCACCAGCACGTGCGCGGAGAGCGCGGCCTGTCCGGAGGTGATGGTCCAGATGTGCAGGTCGTGGACCTCGGTGACCGGGGGCTGCCCGACCAGGCGGTCGCCGACCGTGTCCGGGTCCACGTGGGCCGGGGCGGCCTCCAGCAGGATCCGGCCGGACTCGCGGACCAGTCCGTAGCCCGCCTTGACCATCAGGACGACCACGACGAGCGAGGCGATCGAGTCGGCCTGCCGGAAGCCGGTGGTGAGCACGATCAGACCGGCGACGGCGGTGCCGATGAAGGCGAACAGGTCGTTGAGGATGTGCTGGTAGGCGCCCTCCACCGCGAGCGAGGTGCGGTTCGCCTTCGAGATGCACCAGGCCGCCACGATGTTGACGACGATGCCCGCGAGCGCCGTCACCAGCACCAACCCGCCCTCCACGGGCGGCGGGTCGAGCAGCCGCCGTACGGCTTCGTACGCCAGCCAGACCGCCAGCAGCAGCAGGGTGAGGCCGTTGGCCTGGGCGGAAAGTATCTCCGCGCGCTTGAGGCCGTACGTGAACCCACCGCGCGCCGGCCGGGCGGCCAGCCGCATCGCGATCAGTGCGAGGACGATCGAGACGGCGTCCGTCAGCATGTGCGCGGCGTCGGAGATCAGGGCCAGGGAGTGCGCCAGGACACCGATGACCACCTCGATGGCCATGAAGCCGGTGATCAGGCCGAGGGCGATGCCGAGCCAGCGCCGGTCCGCGTCGGCGGCGACACCGTGACTGTGACCCCCGTGTCCGTGACCTTCGGGGCCCGCGTGACCTTCGTGGCCGGCGGTGCCGTGGTCGTGCGGCGCGTGGGGGTGGGGTGGGTGGTCGTGGGTGTCCCGGGTCTCCAAAGGGCAACACGGCGGAGCACCCAGACCGTCCTCCTTAACTCAAGAGAGAGG
>NZ_JBHWMB010000046.1:13296-59371 GCF_042730015.1 Streptomyces sp. NPDC059957
TGGCGGTGCGGCGCGTGGTCGTGCGCGCTCATGGTGTCCCCCGTGGGTCGTGGCGAACCGCTCGCGCGTTCCGCTTCGCCTGAAGTGAAGCGCACCTCGCCGCGATGGGCAAAGGCTGCAACGGGGACCGTTGTCATTACCCATAACGCCCGCCTGACCTGCGGTTATGCCGGGCGCTCCGGATCGTGGGAAAATCACCCCATGGCCCAGCGCCCCGGTGTGCCGACCGCGCCAGAGCTCCTCCTGGAAACGGACAGGGGCTCCACCGCGATGAGCCCGCGCCGGACGTACCACGTCGGCCGGGACCCCCTCTGCGAGATCTGCCTCGACGACGCACGCGTCTCCTGGCACCACGCGGTGCTGCGTCCGGACGGCGACCACTGGACGGTGGAGGACGAGGACAGCACCAACGGCACCTGGGTCGACGGCCACCGCGTCCGCGAGTGGGCGGTCGGCGTCGGCAGCGAACTGCGCTTCGGCAGCGCCGCCGACGGCCCGCGCGTCCGCTTCGCCGAACCGGCCGCCGACTCCCGCCCCGCCTCGGTCTCCCGCCCGGACATGACCAGCACCTTCCGGCGGCCGACCTCGGTCCGCCCGCTGGCCGACCGGGCCGCCGTCCGCATCGGCCGCGCCCCCGACAACGACCTCGTCATCAACGACCTCGTCGTCTCCCGCCACCATGCGGAACTGCGCGCCCGCCCCGACGGCAGGTACGAGATCGCCGACCTCGGCAGCCACAACGGCACCTATCTCAACGGTGCCCGCCTCGCCGGGGCCTCCGCCATCGGCGAGGGCGACATCGTCGGCATCGGCCACTCGGCCTTCTGCCTGGTCGGCGACCAGCTGCAGGAGTACGTGGACACCGGCGAGGTCTCCCTCGACGTCCAGAACCTCGGCGTGGCCGTCGACCACGGCCGCAAGACCCTCCTCGACGGTGTCTCCTTCCCCGTCGGCGCCACCACCCTGCTCGCGGTCGTGGGCCCCAGCGGCGCCGGCAAGTCCACCCTGCTCGGCGCACTGACCGGCCTGCGCCCCGCCGACCACGGCACCGTCCTCTACGACGGCCGCGACCTCTACCGGGACTACGCCGAACTGCGCAGCCGCATCGGCCTCGTCCCGCAGGACGACATCCTGCACGCGCAGCTCACCGTGCGCCGCGCCCTCGTCTACGCCGCCGAGCTGCGTTTCCCGCAGGACACCGCCAAGGCCGAACGCGAGGCCCGGGTCGACGAGGTGATCGGCGAACTCGGCCTCCAGCAGCGCGCCGACCAGCCCATCCACAGCCTCTCCGGCGGCCAGCGCAAACGGGTCTCCGTCGCCCTGGAACTGCTGACCAAGCCCTCCCTGCTCTTCCTGGACGAGCCCACCTCCGGGCTCGACCCGGGTATGGACCGCTCGGTGATGAACATGCTGCGCGGCCTCGCCGACGACGGCCGCACCGTCATCGTCGTCACCCACAGCGTGCTCAACCTGAGCGTCTGCGACCGCCTCCTGGTCCTCGCGCCCGGCGGCCGCGTCGCCTATTACGGGCCCCCGGACGAGGCGCTCGGCTTCTTCGGCTTCGACCAGTGGCCCGAGGCCTTCGAAGCCTTCGAGAACGAGCGCGAGCGGGACTGGGCCGGCGAGCACCGGGCCTCACCGCTCTACCGCCGCTACGTGGAAGTCGCCGGCGGGGCCCCGCCCGCGGGGGCCGGCGAACGGGCCGCGGGCATCACGCCGAAGCCGCCGCCCAAGGCACAGAGCTGGGGTTCGCAGCTCTCCACCCTGATCCGCCGCTACGCCGCCGTGCTGAGCGCCGACCGCACCTTCCTGATCATCATGGTCGCCCTGCCGTTCGTCATGGGCGCCATGGCCCGCGCCCTGGCCGGCAGCGAGCTCAACGCGGAGACGGCGCTCAACGCCCTGTTCATCCTGTGCGTCGGCGGAGTCCTGACCGGAGCCGCCAACGCCGTCCGCGAACTGGTCAAGGAACGCGTCATCTACCAGCGCGAACGCGCCGTCGGGCTCTCCCGGTCCGCCTACCTGATGTCCAAGGTGGTGGTCCTCGGCGCCGTCACCATCGCCCAGGCTGTGGTCCTCACCCTGGTCGGCCTCGCCGGAGTCAAGACCAACGCACCCGGCGGCAAGGGCCTCTTCCTGCCCCCGCTCATCGAGATCACCCTCGTCGTCGCCCTGCTGTCCGTCACCGCCATGGTGCTCGGACTGCTGATCTCCGCCCTGGTGTCCAAGGAAGAGGTCACCATGCCGCTGCTGGTCCTGCTCACCATCGTGCAGGTCGTCTTCTGCGGCTCCCTGCTGAAACTCACCGGGGTCCTCGTCATCGAACAGTTCGCCTGGTTCGTGCCGGCCCGCTGGGCCATGGGCGCGATGTCGGCCACCATCGACCTCGGCGCCATCGTGCCCGGCAAGATCACCCAGGACCCGCTGTTCGACCACAAGCCCCGCCTGTGGCTCATCGAGGTGGGGGCGCTGGCAGCCCTGGCCGTGCTGTTCGGCGTGCTGACGGGCCGGGTGCTGCGCCGCCACGAGCCGACCATCATGCGGAAGTAGCCGCGATGACCAGCCCCGGCCAAGCCGCGGACTTCCGGCCCACCCACATCGTCCCGCAGGACGGCCTCCCCGCGTGGGAGACCCCGGACCTGTCCCGGCCGACCGTGCCGCTCGACGCCTTCCTCCCCGTACGGCTGCTGTCCCGGCGCGGGGAATGGGGGGAGATCCTGTGCGCCAACGGGTGGTCCGCCTGGGTGGACGGGCGCCTGCTCCTCGCCGTGCCGCAGCCCCCGCCGACGGGCGGGCGCCCGCTGACGCGCGTCGAGGACCCGCAGCCGCTGCTCACCCGCTGCGCCGACGAGCTGGAACGCTACCGGCGGGCCGTCACCGACCTCGCCGCCGGGCGGAGCGATCCCGAGTCCTTCCGGCGGTCCCTGCGGGGACTGCGCGTCGGCGTCGTCGTCGACGGGGAGTCCGTGTGGCTCTACGACGAGACGGCGGGACGGTGGATGTACGCGGACGGGAGCCGCCTGGCCACCTACGCGGTCGTCGCGGGACCCGGTGCCCAACCCGCGCCCCGGACACCGCCGCAGGAAGCCGACACCGAGGGCGGTGCCGACGTACGAGGTGTTCCTGAAGCCCCGCATGTTCCGCACGAACCCACGAGGATCGTGGATCTGCCCGGGCCGGAGGCGGGCTGATGGGCTCCGGTCCGGCTGCGGAGCCGTTCCGGGGGCGTGAGTCCGACCTGCGGGGGCGGCGGATCGCCGGGTACGTGGTGGAGGCCGAGATCGGGCGCGGCGGGATGGCTGTCGTCTACCGCGCGCACGACGTACGGCTGGACCGGACGGTCGCGCTGAAACTGCTCGCGCCCGAACTCGCGCGCAACGACGTCTTCCGGCAGCGGTTCGCACACGAGTCGAAGGTGGCGGCGGCCATCGACCACCCGCACATCGTGCCCGTCTTCGAGGCGGGGGAGACCGACGGGATGCTGTACATCGCCATGCGGTACGTGGCCGGCCAGGACCTGCGGGCCATGCTGGACCGGACGGGCCCGCTGCCCGTGGAGGCGGCGGCCCGGATCGCCGGCCAGGTCGCCTCGGCGCTGGACGCGGCGCACGCCCACGACCTGGTGCACCGGGACGTGAAACCCGGCAACATCCTGGTCGCGGGCGGTACCGACAGCGAACACCCCGAGCACGTCTACCTGACGGACTTCGGGCTGACGAAGAAATCGCTGTCGCTGACCGGGTTCACGAGCGTCGGGCAGTTCGTCGGGACCCTGGACTACGTGGCGCCCGAACAGATCGCCGGGAAGCCGGTCGACGGCCGGTGCGACGTCTACAGCCTGGGGTGCGTGGTCTACGAGACCCTGGCCGGCGGCCCGCCGTTCCAGCGCGACGACGACATGGCGCTGCTCTGGGCCCACCAGTACGATCCGCCGCCCGCGGTGTCCTCCCGCCGGGAGGGCCTGCCGCCGGGGGTGGACGAGGTGCTGGCGCGGGCCCTCGCGAAATCGCCGGAGGACCGGTGGGGGAGCTGCCTGGAGTTCACGGGAGCGCTGCGCCGCGCGGGTGCGGGGGAGGGCGTGAGCCCCGGCGCGGCGGCGTTCGTCCGCGCACCCGCCCGGGCGCCCTCCGACGGGCCACCGCCACCGCCGCCCCGGTGGGCCCTGCCGGTGTTCTAGGCGGGTGCGGCTTCTGGTTCCTGGTCCTGGTTACCGGTCCTGGTCCTGGCTCTAGTGCTCGTTGTCGGGAGCGGGCGTGCACACGACGTGGGCCGTGACCTCGGCGTGTGCGGCCGAGGCGTACCAGCCCTTGCGGCCGTCCGCGTCGACGACGGGGTGGGAGGCCAGGACGGTGTGCTGGAGCGTGCCGTCGCGGCCGTGGTCCCAGTGGGTGGTGGAGTACCCGCCGGACTGTACGGCCGTACCGCGCGGACAGAACACCCTGCTGACGGACACCGCCTGGGCGGAGCCGTCCTTGCGGCCCGTGTCGCCGGAGAGGTGGCGGGCGCCGGGGCCGGTCGCCTGGGTGGGGAGGGCGGTGGAGAGGGTCAGGGCGAGCGCGGAGAGGGCGATCAGGCCAGCGGCGTGAAGCGGCCGGAACAGGCCTTTGGTCATGTTCACGGAGACGAGCGTGTCATGCGGAAACGATCCCCCGATGAGCCGATTTGCGGGTGTTCACTCGAACGGCGCAATGGCGTTGCGGCGGCGGGGGAGCAGGGCGCCCAGGAAGCCGGCCACCGCGCCCGCGAGGAACGCGAGACTGACCGTGCGCCAGAGCAGCGGGCTCAGCTCCACGTCGCCACCGAGGTCGGAGGCGTCGCCGATGCCCAGCAGGGAGAGGCCGAACTGGGCCTGGACCCGGGCCAGCAGGCAGACCACCAGCGTGGCCAGGGCCAGGGCGACGGCCAGGTGGAGGGCGTGCTGCCAGGGACGGACGTGCGCGGGCGAGCGGGCGGCGGCCAGCGCGCCGGCGCAGAGCAGGAGGACGACGGCCAGTGCGACCAGCCACCAGGCCCGGGAGTCCCGCTCCGCGAGCGAGGCCACGTCGATCGTGGACAGGCCCGAGGCGGAGCCGGAGCCCTGGCCGGTGGCGCGCAGCACCTCGTCCAGGACCTGCGGTACGGGCAGCCCGAACGGGCCCTCGGCCTTCCCCTCCCAGGCCCCGCCGAAGCCGAGCGTGAGGGCGGGCCAGACCAGGTTGGGCAGCCCCAGCAGGATCACCGCCAGGGTGCGGTCCGCATGCCCCCGGGTGCCCGCCACGACCAGGCCGACAGCGATGCCGACGACGACGTACGCGAGGAGCAGCGCGACCACGGCGAACGCCGCCGGTCGCACCGCCGCGTGGAAGCGGACCAGCCCCGCCGGCAGCGGTGCGCGCCGGGACACCAGCAGGGCGATCACCAACAGGCCCAGGATCCAGAGCAGTCCGAAGCCGAGGGTGGCGGGGATCGCGGCCTCGAAGCCCACCGTCGGCCCGGCATCGAGGATTTCGCCGATGTCGCCGAGGATCGAATCGCCGGTGGAGATCGCGAAGTTCCGGCGGGCCAGCAGGGCGACGCCGGTCAGCGCCGCCAGCCAGAGGATCACCAAGGGCGCGGCGCGGGCGAGCAGTTCGCGGGCTCCGGCCACGGCCCGGTTGTGCAGGGGGCGCAGGAAGAGCCAGCCGGTGGTCAGCGCGCCGGCCAGGCTGACGGAGAGGGGGAGTACGGACAGGCTCGCGTCGGCCCCGGCCAGGAAGCCGGCTCCGCCCGTCACCTCGACCGAGCCGCCCGCGGCCATCAGGACGACGGCTGCCACCACGTGCGGGAACGCACCGTCGGGCAGATCGCCGGCGCCGGCGAGGGCGAGCCCGGCGGAGGCGACGACCGCCATGACCACGAAGCCTGCCAGGACCGCGACGAGGGCGTCGCGCCAGGCTCGAGCGGCCGGTGCCTTTGTAGGGCTCACCCTGCCACCGTAGGCAGCTCCGCTTGCGGCCACCACCCGGACGGCGCACACAATGGTCGCCAGGAGTGCACCAAATCCGGAGATTTCCGCTGATGATCCGCGGAAGTTCCATAAGGGAACGTCCACGGAGCATCGTCCGAAGGGCCCGCAGTCCGCAGGGTCCGCAGTCCGCAGGTTCGCGGGTCCGCAGGGTCCGCAGCGGAACGTCCACAGGGGACCGGAACCCCTCCGCCTGGGAAGAAGAGCCCGTGACCACTCAACCCTCCGGCCAGCAGCCGCCGTGGCCGACACAGCCGTCACAGCCGCCCTCGCAGCCGCCGTCGTCTTCGTCCGGGCGCCCCGCCGGCCCGCCCTCCGGGCCCCTGTCCGGGGGCCGGGAAGGCCCGCCGCCACCCCCGCCGCCGGCCCCTCCCGGAGGATCCGGGAGCGGGGTGCCCCCCGGGCCGCCCGAGCCCCCGCACAAGCCCTGGTGGCGTTCCCTTCCCCGGCTCGCCACCACGATCGTCGCCCTCGCCGCCGCCGTGACCCTGGCCGTCGTACTGACCAGGCCCAGCGGCGGCGGGGGCACCACCACCTCCGCCGGCAACGAGGTCTTCCTGCAGCCCGTGTCGGCGTCCGGGCCCGACCCCTTCACCGAGTCCACCGCCGCCAAGGAGGCCACGGCCCCGCCCGAGAGCCCGCCGCCCCCGACGACGGGGACGTCGCCCGAGCCGAAGGCCCCGTCGGCCACGGGAACCACGGCCACCCGCAGCGTCAGCGGCGCCTCGCCCGAGCTGTACGCGGGCACGAACAACGTGGCCAGCTGCGACGTGGAGAAGCAGATCCGGGTGCTCTCGGCGCAGCCCGCCAAGAACGCCGCCTTCGCCTCCTCGCTCGGCATCCAGCCGACGGCCGTGCCGGCGTACCTGCGCTCCCTCACCCCGGTCCAGCTCCGGGTGGACACCCGGGTCACCAACCACGGCTACCGGGACGGAGCCCCCACCAGCTACCAGGCCGTGCTCCAGGCCGGGACCGCCGTACTCGTGGACGACCGCGGGGTGCCGCGGGTGCGCTGCGCCTGCGGGAACCCGCTCGGGCCGCCGGTGGCGCTGAAGGCCAACCCGAAGCGGTTCGGGCAGCCGTGGACCTCGTACCAGCCCTCCAGGGTCGTGGTCATCGCGCCGTCCGTGACCATCGTGAACAACTTCGTGATCTACAACTACCAGGACCGCCGCTGGTTCGAGCGCGACCGGGGTGACCACCACGGCCGGCACGACAGGCCGATCCCGCCGCCGGTGATCCCGACGCCGATCTTCACCACGCCGCCGCCGTCACCGACGTTCACCTCGCCGTCCCCGACGGTCACTTCCCCGTCGCCGACCTCGCCGTCCCCGACGGTGTCGCCGACCGACTCGCCGTCGCAGTCGCCGTCCGAGTCGCCTTCGCAGTCCCCGTCGGAGTCCCCGTCGGAGTCTCCGTCCGAGTCGGTCTCGCCTTCGGAGTCGGTCTCGGAGTCGCCGTCCGAGTCGCCTTCGGAGTCGGTGTCGGCGTCGGTGACCGGGTCGGAGTCTCCCTCGGAGTCCCCGTCGGAGTCACCGTCCGAGTCCCCCTCTCCGTCACCGTCGGTGTCCGAGTCGGCCTCCGCCTCACCGTCCGCGGACCGGCGGGCGACCTCGCCGACGCCGTCCGTGTCGCCCTCGAAGAGCGCGGTGGTGCCGTCGCCCTCCCGGAGCTCGTCGGAACCACAGCCTCCGGCCCCGCCCAAGATCTCCTCGGCGGCGCCGGTAGTGCCCGAACCCCCGGTGGCCTCGGTGCGGCCTGAGCCGCCGAAGCCGCCGCCCCCGTCGCTGGTCTCGCCGCAGCCCGAGCTCCCGCCGCCGCCCCCGCCCCCGCCCCCGCCGGTCACCTCGCTGGTCCCGCCCCCGCCGGGTACCGACGAGGGTTCGGATGGCGGTCCGGTCGCCGGTAACGGCAGCCGGTAGGGTCCCGCCCGGCACGCAGACCTCCCCGTGGGCCGCCGGCCCACGGGGAGGTCTGGCAGGTGGGGATCCCGCGTCCGCCCCTGGACGGCCGGCCCGCTCTCCTTCGCGGACAACGGGATCCTCAACGACCATCAAGGCCATCAAGCTGTTCCGAGACCACCTCGGCTGCTCGATCCACGAGGCTCCGGACATCCTCCAGTCCCGCTCCGAGCACCTGCGCCGCGAACAGTCGGACGGCTGCACGACGGGCGGAGTCAGCCAAGCGACTGGGTTCGCCGAGCAGGCGCCTCGATTGGATGAGGCAGCTGTGGAGTTGCGGCCGGTGCTGCGAGGTCGAGGGCGCGGGCGAGGGCGGCGGTGACGGGAGCCCAGTGGCCGGGCAGGTGTTGCAGGATCCAGTCGGTGGCCAGCGCGAAGAAGTCGGCCAGGTCGCGTTCGACGGCGTCGAGGAGGGTGCGCAGTTCGGTGACGGACAGTTCGATCACCGGGCTGTCGCTCAGCTCGCCGTTGACGGTGAGCCGGACGGTGTCGCCCAAGCGCTCGGCCATGGGCGACACGGGGTCGTGGCCGAACCCCAGCAGACTGCCACCGTCGGCGAACCGGTGCCAGTCGCGCCAGTCCTCCAGCCCGTCACAGCACCCCGGCTGGAAGGTGACGCCCGTGGACGTGTCCCTGACCTGCAGGCCGCCGGCAGCGAAGACGTCCTCGAAGGTCAGCAGTCCGTGGAGGAAAGAGGCGAGGGGGTCGGCCGGCCGGGGCGGCCGGTCCCCGTCGGGGTCGCTGTCATTCCAGCCGGCGATGCCGGCGATCGCCGCCCCGACCTCGGTGGGTGAGAGCTCCCCGCCGAGGGGCAGGAAGCCGAACCGCTCGATCCCGGCGACAGGCCAGAGGTCGAAGTCGTCAGGGGTGCACATCTCGAGGACGGGCCGCATCACGATCACCCTGCGAAGTGTTCCGCATCCCGCGCACGCGCCGCCTCCCCATTACGTCCGGCACTCCGACCGGCCAACGAGCCGGTCCCTTCGGCCAGTCGGCCGGGCCGGCGGCCGGCGAGCCCGGAATCGGCCCCCTGCCCCATCGTTCTGTCCCGCCGGACAAGCGGAGGACAGAACGATGGGAGGGGGCCGCCTCACATGCGGACCTGCTGTCGTGCGGGGCGGCTAGCGGACGCGGCCGTACATGTTCGGGTTGTACGCGCTGAAGCTGGAGACACGGACCTGCTTGCCCGGGCGGGGGGCCTCGATGTACTTGCCGCCGCCGAGGTAGATGGCCACGTGGTGGATGCCCGAGGCGCTGCCGTTCGAGGTCCAGAACACCAGGTCTCCGCGGCGCAGTTGGGAGCGGGAGATCGGGGTGGTGGCCCGGTACTGGTCGGAGGCCACCCGGGGGAGGGTGATGCCCGCGGAGCGGTACGCGGCCCGGACCAGGCCGGAGCAGTCCCAGCCGCGGGGACCGTTGCCGCCCCAGACGTACGGGTCGCCGAGGTGGCTGTTGGCGAAGGAGATGGCGCCCTCGATGCCCTGGCGGACGGGGGCGCCGGAGGAGCCCGAGGAGCCCGAGGAGCCGGAGGAACCTGAGGAACCCGAGGAGCCGGACGAGCCGGAGCCGGAGTTGCCTGCGAAGCGCTCGTACTTGGCCTTGTGCTGGGTCCAGCGCCACCACCCGGTGCCGTCCTTGTACCAGTACACGCGGTCCGTCGCGTCCCAGCCCGCGCGGCCTCGGAAGGTCGGCTCGGATGTGCGTACGGAGGAGGAAGAGGGGGAGGGAGAGGGTGAGGACGAGGAGGCGCCGGAAGAGGAACGGCCGCTGTTCGCAACGTACTTGCTGTAGTGCTGGGTCCAGCGCCACCAGCCGGTCGCGTCCTTGTACCAGTACTTCGAGCCGTCCCAGCCCGCGTGCGCCGGGGCCGGTTCGGCGGACGCGGTGCCCACTCCGGTGCCCATCAGCAGGGTGGCGCCGACGGCCGCGACCACGGCGCCGCGCAGGGTGCAGCGACGGCGGCGGGCCTTGGCGGCCGTCATGGCCGTCGTGCCGCGCGCGCAGCCGGTGCAGTCACAGCTGTCGGGTATTTCTTCGGTGAACTCGGGCGTGCGCATGCATGGTTCCTTATCCATCGGGGGTGTTTTCAGCGGGCGTCGGCGGCAGGGCCGCGCGCCGTGTAGAAGGCAACGGTCAAGTCCTTGACCAGGGCCTTGCGTTCGTAGTCGTCCATGCTCACGAGCCCGCGGTCCGACATCCGGTGAACGGTGTCGTCGACGGCGTCGAGTACGGAGGTGAGGACGGAGTCCCGGTGCCGGGCATCGATCGAGGCGACCCGGCGGCGCTGCATCGCGGCGGCGACCTCGGGGGCGTACTCGACGTGCAGCGGCCGGGCGGAGAAGACTTCGACGCCGACGGCCTTGCACTCGGCGGCGAGCAGCCGGGTCAGCTCGTCGCCGACGGCCTCGGTGTCGCGCAGGGTTGCCGGTCCGGCCGGCTCCGGGCCGAAGGAGTCGGCCGGCATCCGGGAGAGCACTCGGGCGGTTGTGGACTCCACCTGTCCGCTCAGGTACGCGGTGTGGTCGTCGACCGCGAGCAGTGCGCGTGCGGTGTCCCTGACCCGCCATACGACGAGGACGACGGACCGTAGCGCGGTTCCCTCGGAGTCGACGACGCAGAGGGGCTCGCTGCGCCAGTGGCGCAGCCGTACGTCGACGCGGGTGTGCCGGGGCAGCGGGTTGGACCAGAGGAGGCCGGTGCGCCGGATCGTGCCGCGGTAGCGGCCGAAGAGGGTCAACGACCAGGCCTGGCCGGCGCGGCCGCGCCGCAGTCCGCAGAGCGCGGCGAGCGTCAGGAGCGCGCAGCACGCGACGACGGCCAGGGGCCAGGCCTCGGCGGGGGAGGTCGAGGGGCGGAGCTCCTCGAACCGCGCCAGGACGGCGACGCCGGCCGTGGCCAGAGCGGCGGCGAGCAGGGCCCACCAGCCGGAACAGGCCCGCGCGGGGTGTTCGGTGAGCTCGGGGTCGAGCACGGCGGGGAGCGTCCGCGGGGTGGCCGGAGCCGCTGGGGCCGGTCGGGCGGGCCGGGGTATCGCCGCGTGTACGGCGGCCTGCCGGAGGGTGTCGGGCTCGGCGGGTCCGCGGCTTGCGCGGGGGCGGTCGGGGCTGCCGGGAGCCCCGGCTCCGCCGGGTGCGCCGGATCCGTGGGCTCGGCTGGGGCCGCCGGGGCCGCCGGGGCCGCCGGGTCCGAAGGCTCCGC
Organism: Streptomyces sp. NPDC059957; assembly: GCF_042730015.1. Classification (NCBI taxonomy): domain Bacteria; kingdom Bacillati; phylum Actinomycetota; class Actinomycetes; order Kitasatosporales; family Streptomycetaceae; genus Streptomyces; species Streptomyces sp. NPDC059957. The sequence goes on from NZ_JBHWMB010000046.1 coordinate 24,439, forward strand.
CGGGTTCGGCTGAGCCGCCGGAGCGGACGGTGGGCGTGACGGGGGCGCCGGCCTCTTCCTCGTCGCGGAAGAGCGGACCGAGGACGAGCGGATCCCGGTAAGGCCGTACGACCAGACTCCCGCGCCCGGTGCGGGGTCCGAGGGAGCCGCCGTCACCCGAGTCGGAGGCGTAGGCCCAAGCGCGGTCCGAGCCGGGGCCCGAGTCAGTGGCAGGCGTAGGGGGCGAGGCGTAGGCCGAGCCGTGGTGCGAGGTGGTGCCAGTGCCAGTGCCAGTGCCAGTGCCGGTGCCGGTGCCGGTGCCAGTTCCAGGCGCAGGCGCATAGGCGGCGGCCGAGTCGTGGCCGGATCCAGTTCCAGGGGCAGGCGCAGGCGCAGGAGCTGACGCAGAGGTCGAGCTTGAGCCGTGGCCCGAGCTGGGGCCGGAGCCGGAGCCGGTTCCAGTTCCATGGACAGGTGCAGGCCCTGACATAAAGGTCGAGGCAGCGGCCGAGCCGCGGTCAGAGCCGGATCCAGTTCCAGGCGCGGACGCAGAGGCCGATCCGGTGCCCGATCCCGTGTCGGATGCGGAGCTGGGCGCCGAGTCGGCGCCGGACGGGGACCCAGTGGCAGGGGCGGGCGCAGTGACCGGAGCGGCGCCCGACGCAGGGGGCGGGGCAGACATCGAGGCCAGGGTGCGGTTGGGGGGCGCGGCGTGGAGTGGGGTGTCGTTCAGGGGGGTGGGGGCGGTGGGCCGGGTGGATATTCGGTCCGGGGTTTGCGGCCCTTCCTTTGCCACGCTTTCCCTCCCGCCTTCCACCACTTCGTCCTCCCCTCCTCTCGGTGCTCCGGCCGGTTGTCCGGTCGTCTTCGGCGCTTGCGACAAGCCACACCCCACACAGCCGTGGGCGCCAACGACCCCGTGCCGGGGGGTTCCTGACGCCAGCAAAGATGATCATGAACGGATCGATCTTCGCGAAATCGTACAAGTCGCCTATTCGGCGAAAGTCGCGACAGGCCGGGACTTTGGTCCCTTTTCGTCCCGATGTTCGGCGTCCTGGGTGGCCGCTACCGCACAAGGGGTCCGGGGCCCCGCAGACACGCCGGGCCCGCCCTTCGCGTACCGCGAACCCGTGCCCTTCCCCGTACCGCCGCCGCCGGCTCCCGCAGACCGGCACGCACCGGCGAAGGGTGAGACCCTGAAGGTGTGGCCGAAAGGGGAGTGACCCCCCAGGTCGAGTGGCCTGCCCGGACGGACACGAGCCTCGCGCTCAACCACATGGGCACCTTCGACTGGGACCTCGACAGCGGGCAGATGTTTCTGGACACCACCGCCCTCGAGGTCCTCGACCTGCGCCCCGAGGAGTTCACGGGCACCCCCGCCGGACTGCGGATGCGCCTCGCGCCCGGCGAGGAGGCCCGGCTCGACGCGCGGGTCGCGCAGGCGCTGAAGGCCGGCCGCAGCCACTACGGGGCCTACGTGCGCAGCCGCGACCGGGACGGGGCCCCGGGCTGGACCCATGTCCAGGGCCGTATCCTGCGCGACCCGCACGGGCGTCCGTACCGGGTCATCGGGATCGTCCGGGACGCCGTGCACGACCCCGGCGAGCCCGGCGCGGCCGGTGAGCGCGACGAGGGCCGGCGCCGCATGACGGGGGTCGTCGAGCGGACCACGGCGATCCTGGCGCACGCCCGCACCGTCAACGACGTCACCGACGTCCTCAAGGACCCCGAGGCCCTCGGGCATCTCGGCGCGGTCAGCGTCATGCTCGGCGTCGTCGACGGCGGCCGGATCCACCTGGTCGCGGAGGGACAGCTCGGCGCGTACGTACCGGAGACCGAGTACACGCGGATCGACGCGCCGCTGCCGCTGAGCGAGGCCGTACGCACGATGCGGCCGGTGTTCATCGGCTCCCGCGAGGAGTTCCAGCAGCACTACCCGGACCTGTGGCCGTACATCGAGCCGCTGTCCGTCCGCAGCGGCGTCTACCTGCCCCTGATCGCGCAGGGCCGTCCCGTCGGCGCGCTCGGGCTGCTCTACACGCGGGAGGGCGATTTCAACGCCGAGGAGCGCAACGTACTGATGGCGCTGGGCAGCGGCATAGCGCAGAGCCTGCAGCGCGCCATCCTCTTCGAGCAGGAGCACGACCTCGCCGAGGGCCTCCAGAAGGCCATGCTGCCGCGCCGGATCCCGGAGGTGGCGGGCGCGCTGATCGCCGTGCGGTACCGGGCCGCCCGGATGGGGCGGGACATCGGCGGCGACTGGTACGACGTGGTCCCGCTCGGCGAGGGCCGGGTCGGCGTGATGATCGGCGACGTGGAGGGCCACGACACGGACGCCGCCGCCGTCATGGGCCAGCTGCGCATCGCGCTGCGCGCGTACATCGCCGAGGGCCACGACCCCGGCGCGGCCATGGCGCGGGCCTCGGCCTTCCTGCGGGACCTGGAGACGGAACGCTTCGCCACCTGCACGTACGCCGACATCGACCTCACCAGCGGCATGGCCCGGCTGGTCCGCGCGGGCCACCTCGACCCGGTGGTGCGGCGCGGCGACGGCAGCTGCCACCGGGTGCAGGTGGCTGGCGGGCTGCCGCTGGGCCTGCCGGCGCGCGAGCCGGGGGCGGCCGGTGCGGGAGCTTCCGGCGGCCCGGGATCCCCCGATGCCGCCGGTACGGGATACCCGGTCACCAGCCTCGAACTGCATCCCGGGGACACCCTGCTGCTGTGCACGGACGGTCTGACCGAACGGCCCGGCAGGGACTCCGACACCGGTCTGCACGAGCTCATGGAAGCGGTCCGGGACGGGCCGGCGGAGGTGGAGGAACTCGCCGACGTGCTGTGCGACCTCGTCGGGGACTCGGGCGGCGGGGACGACATGGCCCTGCTCCTGCTGCGCCGCCGCGGCACCCCGCTCCCGCGCGGCAGCGGCCCGCTGCGCCACCGGCTCACCCCCGGGGACCCGAACGCCCCGGCGCTGGCCCGCCATCTGATCCGGGCGGCAGCCGCCGCGTGGGGTGCGTGGGAGCAGGCCGACGAGATCGAGCTGGCCGCGGACGAGCTGATGACCAACGCGCTGGTCCACACGGACGGCGTCAGCGGCGTCAGCATGCGGCTGACCCCGGAGGGCCGGATCCGGATCGAGGTGGAGGACACCAGCAGCGCCCTGCCGCGGCGCCGGGAGGCCGACGACTGGGCGGTGTCGGGACGCGGCCTGATGCTGGTGGACCGGCTCGCGGATGCCTGGGGCGTGGAGCCCCGGGGTGACGGGAAGTGCGTGTGGTGCGAGTTCGCCGTCCCGGCGCCCTCCCGCTCGGATCCCGCCGACCCGGATCCCGCCGACCCGGCCTCTCCCCTCGCGGACCCCGCCCTCCCGCCCCTGGGGCCCGGCACGGTGTAGGCGTCGGCCTGCGGGGGCGGGTACGGGTAGAGGTACGAGTACGAGTACGAGTACGGGCGAATGGCTGACAGTCACCGACTCGCGTTGTGTTCATGTACTCATATGCCCGGAGCTGGATGATCCTGCCTGGATGTCCACCCTGCGCCCGCTGTTGCCCGTCGTGCTGCCGGCCCTGCTCACCGCGCTGCTCGTGGCGCCGGCGCTCCCGCAGGCCCACGCCTCGGGGAGCGGTGAGCGCGAGGGGATCGAGACGGCCCGTACCGCCCGGCAGATCGCTCCCGGGGTACGGCTGGAGTCCTACGACCGGCTCGAAGCCGACCGGTGGCTGCGCATCGACGAACTCGACGTCCAGCTGGCCGGTACGGGTACGGGTGCGCGTGCGGGCAGTGGCGCGGGTACCGGCACCGGCTCCGGCACGGGTGCCGGTCCGCGGGTGGAGTACCTCGGCGGTCGGGGCGTCGCCACCGTCGCCGACTCCGCCGCCCGCCACCCCGCCGGGCCGGGCCGCCGCGTGGTCGCCGCCGTGAACGGGGACTTCTTCGACATCCGAGGCACGGGCGCCCCGCTCGGCCCCGGCATCGGCGCCGGCCGGCTGCTGCACGCGGCCTCGCCCGGCGCCGGACAGGCCGTCGGCTTCGGCGCCGACGGGCCGGGCCGGGTGCTGCGCCTCGCCCTCGGCGGGAGCGTCACCCTGCCCGGCGGCCGGGTCCGCCCGCTCGCCGGTTTCAACACCGCGCGGCCGCCGGCCGAGGGCTTCGCCGCCTACACCGCCGACTGGCCGGCGGACGGACTCCCCGTGTCCGGACCGGCGGTGGAACTGCGCGACGGCCGGGTCGCGGCCGTGCGCGCGGCGGTACGCCGGTCCGTGCGCCGGGAGCGTCCCGTACCCGGCACCACCGTGCTGGTCGCGGCCGGCGCGGCGGCGCCGGAACTCGCCGCCCTGCGCCCCGGTGACGCGGTCGCCGTGGCGGCCCGGCCGGTGGCGGTCGGCGGTGGGCCGCTCCCGGCGAACGCGGTCGGCGGCCGGGAGGCGCTCGTGGTGGCCGGGGTCCCGCAGAACCACGACGGCGAGCCGAACAACGCGGCCGCGCCGCGCACAGCCGTCGGATTCTCCCGCGACGGCCGCCTGGCCCGCCTGGTCACCGTAGACGGCCGTCAGCGCGACAGCGGAGGGCTGACCCTGACGGCGCTCGGCCGGCTGATGCACCGGCTCGGCGCCCACGAGGCCCTCAACCTGGACGGTGGCGGCTCCTCGACCCTGCTCGCCGCGCTGACCGGGGAGACGGCCCTGACCGTGGAGAACTCCCCGTCCGACGGCCGCCAGCGCACGGTCCCCAACGGCCTGGTCCTGACCGCCCCGGCCGGCTCCGGCCGCGCCACCGGCTACCGGATCGAGCCCGTCGGCGGGGCCGCGCGCGCCTTCCCCGGCCTCACCCGGACCCTCGGGGCCACCCCCTACGACGCACACCTCGGCCCGGTGCCGGCGCAGGAGAAGACGCCGGGGTGGTCCCTCCCGCAGGGCCGGGGCCGGATCGATCCCGGCGGGGTCCTGCGCGCGTCGGGCACCGGCCCGGTGGAGGTGCGGGCCCGCCTCGGAACGGCGAGCGGGGTGCTCCGCCTCGATGTTCTCGGCCCCCTGACCCGGATCCGGGCCGTTCCGGAGCGGATCGGGCTCGCGGAGGAAGGAGAGACCGCGCGGTTCGTCCTGACCGGATACGACGCGCAGGGCGCCGCCGCCGTGGTCGAACCCCGGGACGTGGAGCTCGACTTCGACCGTTCCCGGTGGAGGGTGGCCGACGACGGGCGCGGCGGATTCACGGTGACCGCCCGAGTCCCGAACGCGACGGGCCAGCTGCGCGCCACGGTGCGGGGGGCGGTCCCGGCCGCCTCAGGTTCCGCGGCTGCGGCGGGTGCGGCGGGTGCGGCGGGGCCAAGGGGCGCCTCGCCCGCACCGGACACCTCCGGCGCCGCCGTGCCCCCGAACCGGGCCGTGGCCCCGAACCGGGCCCCGAACCGGGCCCCGAACCTGGCTCTAGGCCCGGCCCCGGCCCCGGCCCCGAACCTGACCCTGGGCCCGGCCCTGGCCTCGGCCTCGGCCCCGGCCCCGGCCCCGAACCTGACCCTGGGCCCGGCCCCGGCCCCGAATCTGGCCCCGGCCCCGAATCTGGCCCCGGCCCCGGCCCCGGCCCTGGCCTCGGCCCCGAACCCGGCCCCGAACCTGACCCTGGGCCCGGCCCTGGCCTCGGCCCCGAACCCGGCCCCGAACCTGACCCTGGGCCCGGCCCCGGCCCCGAATCTGGCCCTGGGCCCGGCCCCGGCCCCGAATCTGGCCCCGGCCCCGGCCCCGAACCTGACCCCGGCCCCGGCCCCGGCCCTGGCCCCGAATCTGGCCCTGGCCCCGAACCTGGCCTCGGCCTCGGCCTCGGCTCAGAGCCTGGCCGCCCCAGCGGCCCCGGCCTCGGCCCTAGTGGCCCTCGGGGTGGGCCTGTCCGACGTGCCGCTCGCTGACCTGGAGGACGCCGCCCGCTGGGCCGGTCCAGGCGCAGCGCCCGGAGCGGGTCGTCCGGGCCGGGGGCTCGCCCTCGCACCGCCCGCCGGGGGCAGGACCGCCGCAGCGACCCCGCCCCGGCCCCTCCGGGTCCCCGAACTGGCCCGGTCGCTCACCCTCTGGGTGAACGGCGACGGCTCCGGGGCCCGGCCCGCGGTGGAACTCGCCGACGGAGACGGGGCCGCCGCAGTCCTGCGCGGGCCGGCGGTGGACTGGACCGGCTGGCGGCAGATCAGCCTGCCGCTCCCGGCAATGGCGGAGCGCCCGTTCACCGTGACCCGCCTCTCGGCCACCACCCCCGCGGCCACCCGCACCCCGGCCAAGGCCCAGGCCAACGCCAAGGCCCCCGCCCTGGACCCGGCTCTGGCCCCGGTCCCGGCCTCGGTCCCGGCCTCGGTCCCGGTCCCGGTCCCGGCCCTGGCCCCGGCCCCGGCCCCGGCGTCGGTCAAGCCCGTCGCCGCCCCGCGGCTGTTGCTGGACACGCTGGTGGCGCGGACGCCGCCGACCGGGGTGGTTCGGACGGACGGGGCTTCGGACCCGATCGTGGCCACGGCGGCCCGGGTGGACGCCCGGCCCTGGCGGTTCGCGGTCGGCCCCGCCGGAGCCCGGCCGGCCGCGGCCTCCGCCGTCGACTTCGCGCTGACCGGCACCGGCCGTCCGGCCTTCGTGCACCGGGGCGTACGGTTCCTGACGCTCGGCGCCACGCGCCGCACCCTCGCCGGCGGCGGGCTGGACCGGGTCACGGCCCTGCGCGCGGCCCTCGCGACGGCCGCCCGGGAGCCGGGCACGGGCGCGCTGGCCGTCGTAGAGCCGTACGCGCCACAGGCCGTCGACCGCAAGGAGGCCGCCCTGCGCCTGCGGCTCCTGGCGGAGTTCCGCCGGGCCACCGGCAAACGGGCCGCGGTCGTCATCGTAGGTACTCCCCGCTTCGCGGCCGGCCGCACCGAGGGCCTGCTCACCGTCGCGGCCCCGCGCACCGGCCGCACCGTGATCGGCGCCGACGCCTTCGCGGCGGGCGACTGGCTCTCCGTACTGCCGGCCGGCAGCCGGTGAATCCGGTCAGGAACGGAGAAGCGCCGACCGCCCACCCGCCCGTAGCGTGAAACTCATGGACATCGACAGGGACTTCGACATCAACCTCGCGCAGTGCTTCATCGCCGTCGACGACCACGACACGGCGGTCCCCTTCTACCGGGACGTCCTCGGGCTGGAGGTGCGGGGCGACGTCGGCTTCGAGGGGATGCGCTGGGTGACCCTCGGTTCGCCCGCGCAGCCCGATGTGGACATCGTCCTCGAACCGCCCGTCGCGAACCCGAACGCCTCGTCCGCCGACCGGGAGGCCATGGCGGAACTGCTGGCCAAGGGCCTGCTGCGCGGAGTCATCTTCCGCACCGACGACTGCGACGCCACCTTCGAACGCATCCGGGCCGCCGGCGGGGACGTACTGCAGGAGCCGATCGACCAGCCGTACGGGGTCCGGGACTGCGCCTTCCGCGACCCGGCCGGCAACATGATCCGGTTCCACCAGCCCCGCACGCGCTGAGATCCACCGCCCCTCTTACCGGGCGCCGCCCCCGGACGACACCGCCGATCGGGTAGACAGGGGAGCGTTGCCGCGACCGCTAAAGGCGGCGCCGGCCCGACAGAGCGGCGTCAGCCCAACAGTATGGAGACACGATGAGCAAGGTCACGAGGACGGGCACGCAGTCCGCCGAGCCGCACGCCGCCGACGTCCACGACCTGATCCGCGTACACGGTGCGCGGGTGAACAACCTCAAGGACGTCAGCGTCGAGATCCCCAAGCGCCGGCTCACGGTCTTCACCGGCGTGTCCGGCTCGGGCAAGAGCTCCCTGGTGTTCGACACGATCGCCGCCGAGTCGCAGCGGCTGATCAACGAGACCTACAGCGCCTTCCTCCAGGGCTTCATGCCGACCCTGGCACGGCCCGAGGTGGACGTCCTCGACGGGCTGACCACCGTGATCACCGTCGACCAGCAGCGCATGGGCTCCGACCCCCGCTCGACGGTGGGCACCGCCACCGACGCGAACGCGATGCTGCGCATCCTCTTCAGCCGGCTCGGCAAGCCGCACATCGGCTCGGCCAAAGCCTTCTCCTTCAACGTGGCGTCGATCAGCGGGGCCGGCGCCGTCACCATCGAGCGTGCCGGGCAGACCGTGAAGGAGAAGCGCAGCTTCAGCATCACCGGCGGCATGTGCCCGCGCTGCGAGGGCCGGGGCTCGGTCAACGATATCGACCTGACCGCGCTGTACGACGACACCAAGTCGCTGAGCGAGGGCGCCCTCACCATCCCCGGCTACACGATGGAGGGCTGGTACGGCCGCATCTACGCCGGCTCCGGCTTCTTCGACATGGACAAGCCGATCCACAAGTACACCAAGCGGGAGCTGCACGACCTGCTCCACAAGGAGCCGACCAAGGTCAAGGTCGACGGGATCAACCTCACCTTCGAGGGGATCATCCCCAAGCTCCAGAAGTCGATGCTGTCCAAGGACGTCGAGGGGCTGCAGCCGCACGTCAGGGCCTTCGTGAAGCGCGCGGTGACCTTCAGCGTCTGTCCCGACTGCGCGGGCACCCGGCTCAACGAGGGCGCCCGGTCCTCGAAGATCAAGAAGATCAGCATCGCCGACGCCTGCGCGATGCAGATCAGCGACCTGGCGAAATGGGTCCGCGACCTCGACGAGCCCTCGGTGGCCCCGCTCCTGGCCACGCTGCGCCAGACCCTCGACTCGTTCGTGGAGATCGGGCTCGGCTACCTCTCGCTGGACCGGCCCTCGGGCACGCTGTCGGGCGGCGAGGCCCAGCGCGTCAAGATGATCCGCCACCTCGGCTCCTCGCTCACCGACGTCACCTACGTCTTCGACGAGCCCACCGTCGGCCTGCACCCCCACGACATCCAACAGATGAACCGCCTCCTGCTGCGGCTGCGCGACAAGGGCAACACGGTGCTGGTCGTGGAGCACAAGCCGGAGACGATCGCGATCGCCGACCACGTCGTCGACCTCGGCCCCGGCGCCGGCCAGGGGGGCGGCACCATCTGCTTCGAAGGCAGCGTCGAGGGGCTGCGGGCGGGCGACACCATCACGGGCCGGCACTTCGGCGACCGGGCGAGCCTCAAGGAGACGGTGCGCGAGCCCAGCGGAAAGCTGGAGATCCGCGGCGCGAAGAAGCACAACCTGCGAGGTGTCGACGTCGACGTACCGCTCGGGGTGCTCGTCGTGGTCACCGGAGTCGCCGGCTCCGGCAAGAGCTCGCTCGTCCACGGCTCGATCCCGGCGAGCGAGGGCGTGGTCTCGGTCGACCAGGGCGCGATCAGAGGCTCCCGGCGCAGCAACCCGGCCACCTACACCGGCCTGCTGGACCCGATCCGCAAGGCCTTCGCCAAGGCCAACGGGGTGAAGCCGGCCCTGTTCAGCGCCAACTCCGAGGGCGCCTGCCCCGCCTGCAACGGCGCCGGGGTCATCTACATGGACCTGGCGATGATGGCCGGCGTCTCCACCACCTGCGAGGAGTGCGAGGGCAAGCGCTTCCACGCCTCGGTCCTGGAACACCACCTCGGCGGCCGCGACATCAGCGAGGTCCTCGCGATGCCGGTCACCGAGGCCGCCGAGTTCTTCGGCGAAGGCGAGGCGCGCACCCCGGCCGCGCACAAGATCCTGGAGCGGATGGCGGAGGTGGGCCTGGGCTACCTCAGCCTCGGCCAGCCGCTGACCACCCTCTCCGGCGGCGAGCGGCAGCGGCTCAAGCTGGCCACGCACATGGCGGACAAGGGCGGGGTCTACGTACTCGACGAGCCGACCGCCGGCCTGCACCTCGCCGACGTGGAGCAGCTCCTCGGGCTGCTCGACCGCCTCGTCGACTCCGGCAAGTCGGTGATCGTGGTCGAACACCACCAGGCGGTCATGGCACACGCCGACTGGATCATCGACCTCGGCCCCGGCGCCGGTCACGACGGCGGCAGGATCGTCTTCGAGGGCACCCCCGCCGACCTCGTCGCCAACCGCTCCACCCTCACGGGAGAGCACCTGGCGACCTACGTGGGCGCGTAAGGCCCTTAGAGCCGTACGAGGGTGACCTCGGTCGCCTTCACGCTGGTCCACACCGCGGCGCCGTCGACGATTCCCAGTTCGGCGGCGGCCTCGGGGGTGATCTCCGCGACGAGGTCGGGCGCCCGGTCCGAGCCGATCAGCACGCGCAGCCGGCTGCCGACCGAGGTGATCTCCCGTACGGTGCCGGGCCATACGTTGCGGGGGCTGCCGCCCGGGCGGTCCCGGTGTACGGACACCGCCTCGGGGGCGATGATCGCGAGTGCCTGTGCCCCTTCGGGCAGCGTCTCGGCCACCACCAGGCGGCCCCCGGCGGCGAGTTCCAGCCCGTGGGCCGAGGCCGTGCCCGGCCAGGCGTTGCGCCCCAGCATCCGGGCCACCCACGGGGAGCGCGGGTGCCGGGTCACCTCGGCGGGCGGAGCGTCCTGCAGGGTCCGCCCGTCGGAGAGTACGAGGACCCGGTCGGCCAGGGACACCGCCTCGACGGGGTCGTGCGTGACGATGAGGCATACCCCGCCGAAGCCGGCCAGATGCGTGCGCAGGGTGTGCCGGACCCGGGCGCGGGTGGTCTGGTCCAGGGCCGCGAGGGGCTCGTCGAGGAGCAGCAGCCGGGGCCGGGCGGCCAGCGCGCGGGCCAGCGCCACTCGTTGGGCCTGCCCGCCGGAGAGCTGCGCGGGCTTGCGGTGGGCGAGGTGCCCGACGCCGAGCCGGTCCAGCCAGGCCTGTGCCTCGGCCCGGGCCGAGGCCCGCGGCACCCGGCGGGCGCGCAGCCCGTACGCGGTGTTGGCGAGCGCGCTCAGGTGCGGGAACAGCGCCCCGTCCTGGGGAACCCAGGCGACCTGACGCAGGTGCGGGGGCAGGTCGCTCACATCGGCGTCGCCGAGCCGGAGCTCGGCATGGGCGCGGGGGGTCAGACCGAGCAGGGCGCGCAGCAGGGTGGTCTTGCCGGCGCCGTTCTCGCCGACGACGGCGATGGTGGTGCCGGGTTCGGCGTCGAGGGTGAGCTCGTTGAAACCGGTGACGGTGGCGTGCAGCGGCCAGTGCCCGCCGTCGGCCGGAGCCCCGGCCGACGACCGCGCAGGCTCCGCGGGGGAGACCGGAGCCCCGGGCGGTACGGGTCCCACGGGATCCGGGCCGGCAGCCTCCTCGGGGACCACGGACGCACCGGGGTCCTTGCGGGCGACCGGGGTTCCCGTCCACCTCCCGCGCAGGGCGATGAGTACGGCCATGGCGATCGCGAGCAGCAGCAGGGACACGGAGGTGGCGGCTTCGGGCTGGTCCTGGAGCAGCAGGTAGACCTGGAGCGGCAGGGTCTGGGTGGTGCCCGGGAGGTTGCCCGCGAAGGTGATGGTGGCGCCGAACTCGCCGAGCGCCCGCGCCCAGGTCAGCGCGGCTCCTGCGACCAGGCCCGGGGCCACCATCGGCAGCGTCACGGTGAAGAACACGCGCAGCGGGGTGGAACCGAGGGAGGCGGCGGTCTCCTCGTAGCTCGGCCTGAGCCCGGCGAGCGCGCCCTCCAGGCTGATCACGAGGAAGGGCATCGCGACGAAGGTGGCCGCGACGACCGCGCCGGAGGTGTGGAACGGCAGCGTGATCCCGAAGGTGCCCTCCAGCCAGGGTCCGAGCAGCCCGCGCCGGCCGAAACCGAGGAGCAGGGCCACACCGCCGACCGTGGGCGGCAGCACCATGGGGAGCAGGACCAGCGAGCGCACCAGCGCCTTGCCCTTGAACTCGACGCGGGCCAGCAGCCAGGCGAGCGGCACCCCGAGGAGGAGGGAGAAGCCGAGCGCCCACAGGGACACGACCAGCGAGAGCCGGAGCGCCTCGACCACCCCGGGGCTGGTGAGGTGCGTGCCGAGATCGCGCCACTGGGTGCGGGTGAGGATGCCGACGAGCGGCATCAGCAGGAACGCCACGGCGAGCAGCGCGGGGAGCGCCAGAGCCACGGGGGGCCGGGCGCGGCGGGTACGGAGTCTGCTCATGTGGGTTCCTGGCCGGGGGTGTCGGGACGCCGCCGGGGAGGTCGGGAGGCCCGGCGGCGTGTGAAGCGTAATGCGGGGGCGGCAAACGGAGAGGGACCGCCCGTCCCCCCGGACCGGGCGGTCCCTCTCCGTTCGCCGGAACCGGCAGGCGGTTACGGCTTCTGGAAGCCCGCGTCCTGGAGGATCTTCTGGGCCTCCGGGGTGCTCAGCCAGGCCACGAACGAGGCCGCGGCCTCGGCGTTCTTGGAATCCTTGAGCGTGGCGGCCGGGTACGAGGCCACGGCGTTCTCGGCGTCCGGGATGTCCACGACGGCGACCTTGTCACCGGACTTGAGGGTGTCGGTCTTGTAGACGAGACCGGCGTCGGCCTCGCCCAGCTCGACCTTGCTCAGCACGGCGCGGACGTTGGGCTCCTGGGAGACCGGCTTCACCTCGACCTTCTGGGCGTCGAGGATCTGCTTGCTGTAGCGGCCCACCGGGACCTCGGGCGCGGCCAGCACGACCTTGAGCTTGGTGTTGGCGAGGTCCTTGAGGCCGGCGACCTTGAACGGGTTGCCCTTGCCGGTGGCGATGACCAGACGGTTCTTGGCGATGATCGCCGGGTCGTTGGTCTGGGCCAGCAGGCCTGTCATGGTCTTGTTGTCGGCGGTGACCAGCGCGTCGGCCGGGGCGCCCTGCTTGACCTGGGCGGCGAGCTCCTGCGAACCGGCGAAGGAGAAGGTGACCTTGGTGCCCGGGTGCGCCTTCTCGTACGCGGCGCCGGCGGTCTTGAAGACGTCGGTGAGGGAGGCGGCGGCCAGGACCGTCAGGTTCGCGGCCTTGGGCGCGGCGGACCCGGAGGTGCTCGGGGAGGCGGCGGCCCCGTCCTTCTTGTCGTCGCTGCTGCCGCAGGCGGCGAGCGCCGGTACGAGCAGGGCGGCGGAGAGGGCGAGCGCGGCGGTACGGCGGTTCAGGGGCAGGATCGGGGACATGAGCTGGTGCTCCTCGGTCGGGTCGGCGGCCGGCCCTGTGCCGGATCCGCGCGGTGGTGACCCGCGCCGGTGACGGGCGGAGCGGGTGGGAAGCGTCGTACTGAGTGGTGTGGAACGGGGTGGTGCGGTGGGACTGAGCGGTACGGGGTGGGGTCAGGTGCGGTCGATGTGCACGCTGGTGGACTTCACGCGGGCGGTGGCCCGCATGCCCACCTCCAGCCCGAGCTCGTCGACGGCCTCCCGGGTGAGCAGGGAGACCAGGAGGTGGGGGCCGGCCTGGATCTCGACCTGGGCGGTCACGTCGCCGAGCTTGACGGCGGTGACGATGCCCGGGAAGGCGTTGCGCGCCGAGGTGCAGGTCTCGCCGTCCTCGGCGTGGGCCCCTTGCGCCACCTCGACGGAGAAGGCGGCCAGGGCACGGCCGTCGACCACCCGGCGACCGCTCTCGTCGCGATGGGTCGCGACGCGGCCGGCGTCGGCCCAGCGGCGCGCGGTATCCGGGCTGACGCCCAGAAGGCGGGCCGCCTGACCGATGGTGTAGGACTGCATGTGCGACAAGGTAGGGGCACGTGTCCCGCATTTGCAATTCCATTGGGATGATATCCATGGCAGATACCGCGGCCTTGTCGTAACCGCCAAAAGCCGTTCCGTTTCAACGGGCTCGGCCCGGCCCGTCCCGCCTCGCTAGAGTCGGGGCATGGCTGAAGAGGGAACCGCGGGTTCGGGGTCGGCGCGGGTCGACGTGTGGATCTGGTCGGTCCGGCTGACGAAGACGCGGGCGATCGCCGCCACCGCGTGCCGTGCGGGACACGTGCGGGTCAACGGCGAGCGCGCGAAGCCTGCCCAGGCGGTGCGGGCCGGGGACGAGGTGCGCCTCTTCCATGCGGGGCGGGAGCGCATCGTGGTGGTCCGGCGCCCGGTGTCCAAGCGGGTCGGCGCCCCGGCCGCCGCGGAATGCCTGACGGACAACAGCCCGCCGCCGCCGACCCCGGTGGAGGCCGCGGTGGTCGGCATCCGCGACCGCGGCGCGGGCCGCCCGACGAAGCGCGAACGGCGCGAGATCGAAACCCTGCGCGGCGGTCGCTAGTGCTCTGACCGCCTCGCGTGGACCACCCTGCAGGACCCCGTCGGCAACGAGTTCTGCGTCTCCGACTGGCTCTTCCCGGGCAAGCTGACTCTTCCCGGGCGGATCGGTGCCTTGCGCGACGGTCGGGCCGCGGTGGCCGTTCCTTGTCGACGCCGCGACGCCGCGACGCCGCGACGCCGCGACGCCGTAGCCGCGTGGGCGGAGCAACACCGCCCCGCATGGTTCAACCCGGACCCCCTGCCACTCTGCGCCCTCAGCTGTACCGGCGAGTTCCCGCCCTGCACCCGGGTTGAGCAAATTTCTGCAAGCCATTGCGGCAGTTCTCTCCACAAAGGGCCCATTCGGGCTGTCCGGACGCGCCGGGTGGCGAGGTTTTCGGTTCACAAGGGGTTCACGCGCTGGTGACAGGTGGATAACCTCCCCGCAAAACCTTGCGGCAAGTTTTCAATGCCGCGGAGCCGCAGGGCTGTTGGGCCCCACTTCGAGGAGCAGACCTTGAGATCACGCACGCGATCACATCCCAGAGGGCGGTCCACGGCCCTGGCGCTGGCAGTCGCCGGATGTCTGGCGGCCGCACTGCCGGCCGCCGGAGCCTCTCTCGCCGCGGCGGCCACCGCGACCGCGGCCACGGCCGCCCCCGCCGCGGCGGCCGGTGACGGCACGGCGACGGTCTTCTACTACACCAAGACCCGCAACTGGGCTGCCTACAACCTGCATTGGGCTCCCGACGGCGGTAGCTGGACGACCGTCCCCGGCACCGGGATGGAAGCAGCCTGTACCGACTGGGTGAAGAAGACCGTCAGCCTCGGTTCGGCCGCCGGCCTCCAGGCGACCTTCAACAACGGCCAGGGAACCTGGGACAACAACGGCGGCAAGAACTACGCCCTGGGTACCGGGGTCATCACCGTCAAGGACGGGGTCGTGGCCCACAGCGACCCCTGTGTCACGGACCCCGGTACCGGCACGGGAACCGGCGCGAGCGCCACCGTCTACTACGCGACGACCACGGTCGGCTGGTCGACCGTCAACCTGCACTGGGCCCCGTCCGGCGGCTCCTGGACCGCGGTCCCCGGCACCGGCATGGACCCGGCCTGTACGGGCTGGGTGAAGAAGACGGTCCTGCTCGGCTCGGCCTCCGGACTGGCCGCCACCTTCAACAACGGCAACGGCACCTGGGACAACAACAACGGAAGGAACTACGCGCTCGGTACGGGCCTGTCCACGGTGAAGGACACCACGGTCACCGCGAACGCCGCCGACCCGTGCGCCGCCGTCGTCCCCGACACGACCGCACCCACCGTGCCCGCGAACCTGCGGGCCGCCGCCACGGACGTGTCCACCGTCGTGACCTGGGACGCCGCCACGGACGACCGGGGAGTGACCGGCTACCAGGTCACCCGCTCCGGCGGCACCAAGGGCACTTCTCTCACGTCCGTCACCTCCACGGTCCTCACCGAATCCGGCCTGGAGGAGCGCACCGCCTACACCTACACGGTCAAGGCGGTGGACGCCGCCGGGAACCTCTCCACCGCTTCCGCCGCGGCCTCCGCCACCACGGGCACCCGGCCCCCGGCCCCGGCCGGATCCGCGCCGCTGGGCGGCGACCCGCGCAAGGACCCGATCTACTTCGTGCTCACCGCCCGCTTCAACGACGGTGACAGCGCCAACAACCGGGGCGGCAGCCAGCACGTGAAGTCCGGGAACGCCGCCAACAACGACCCCATGTTCCGCGGGGACTTCAAGGGGCTGGTCGAGAAGCTGGACTACGTCAAAGCCCTCGGATTCTCCGCGATCTGGATCACTCCGGTCGTGCTGAACCGCTCCGACTACGACTTCCACGGCTATCACGGCTACGACTTCTACAAGGTCGACCCCCGCCTGGAATCGGCGGGCGCTTCCTACCAGGACCTCATCAACGCCGCCCACGCCAAGGGCGTCAAGATCTACCAGGACGTGGTCTACAACCACAGCGCCCGCTGGGGAGCTAAGGGCCTGTTCACCCCCACCGTCTTCGGCGTGCGCGACGCGCAGTGGTCCTGGTACTACGACGAGAAGCAGACCGGCTTCGAGTACGACGGCCTCACCGTGGACCCCAAGAGCGGAAAGTCGTACTACAACGGTGACTTGTGGTCGACGGCCGAGCCGGCCGGGAACACCTGCGTCAACTGGGGCACGGCCACGCCGTACAAGAGCGCCGAGGGCTACACGATCTACAACTGCCAGTGGCCCAACCCGACCTCGGGCATGTTCCCCAAGGCCCTGTTCCACCAGTGCTGGATCGGCAACTGGGAGGGCGAGGACGCCCGTTCCTGCTGGATCCACGAGGACCTCGCGGACTTCAACACCGAGAACGCCGCCGTCCAGAACTACCTCATCGGCGCCTACAACAAGTACATCGACATGGGCGTCGACGGTTTCCGGGTCGACACGGCCGTGCACATCCCCCGCGTCACCTGGAACCGGCGCTTCCTGCCCGCCATCCAGCAGCGCGTGGCCCAGCAGTTCGGCGCCCAGAAGGCCCAGGACTTCTACGTCTTCGGCGAGGTCGGCTCCTTCGTCAACGACAAGTGGAACCGCGGCTCGGCCAACCAGTCCGCCCAGTACTTCACCTGGAAGGAGTCCGCGACGTACAGCGCGGACGACGCCACCGCCGCCGTCCAGCAGTACACGACCGACAACGACCCGGCCAAGCAGCCGACCAGCACCAACGCCTTCCTGAGCGGCAACCTCTACCACGCCCCCGACCACAGCAAGTTCTCCGGCATGAACGTCATCGACATGCGCATGCACATGAACTTCGGGGACGCGAACAACGCCTTCCATAACGGCAAGGACTCCGACGACAGCTACAACGACGCCACCTACAACGTCGTCTACGTCGACAGCCACGACTTCGGCCCCGGCAAATCCTCCACCCGCTACGCGGGCGGCACCGAAGCCTGGGCCGAGAACATGGCCCTGATGTGGACCTTCCGCGGCATCCCGACCCTGTACTACGGCTCCGAGATCGAGTTCCAGGCCGGCAAGCAGATCGACTGCGGCCCGACCTGCCCGCTCGCCGGGACCGGCCGCGCCTACTACGGGGACAAGATCGCGGGATCGGTCACCGCGTCCGACTTCTCCAAGGTCGCCGCCGCCACCGGGCCCGTCGCCACCACCCTCGAATCCCCGCTGGTCAAACACCTCCAGCGGCTGAACGAGATCCGACGTGCCGTGCCCGCCCTCCAGATGGGCCAGTACTCCACCGAGGGGGTCTCGGGAGGCATGGCCTTCAAGCGCCGCTACACCGACACCGCCACCGGAGTGGACAGCTTCGCCCTGGTGACGGTCACCGGGGCCGCCACGTACACCGGCGTACCCAACGGCACGTACAAGGACGCGGTCACCGGCGATGTGAAGACCGTCACCGCCGGCACCCTGTCCGTCCCCGCTCCGGGGAAGGGCAACCTGCGGGTCTACGTCCTCGACCTGGGCGGCAGCAACGCCGCCCCCGGAAAGGTGGGCGCGGCCGGGCCCTACCTGAAGTAGAGCCGCGGGCCGGTCACCGAAGGAGGCCGGACAGGAGCTCGCGCTGGTCGTTGGCGAGGAGGGCGAGTTGCGTCCGGTTGGCGAGGCCGCACTTGTGCAGGGCACGGGAGAGATGGGTCTTGACCGTGCCCTCCGCGAGGCCGAGCCGTTCGGCGATCTCCCGGTTGCCGAGTCCGTCGGCCAGCGCGACCACGCAGCGCAGTTCGCCCTGCGAGAGGCTGTGGACGCGCGCCATGACCTCGGGTGTCGGAGCCGGATGGTGATGCGTGGCGAACCGGCTCATGACGGTGGAGATCACGTCGGGGCTGAGCACGGCGCGGTGTCCGGCCGCGCTGTGCACGGCCTCGCGCATCTCCGCGCCCGAGGCGGTCTTCAGCACGACGACGTCGGGGGAGTCAGCCGGCCGCGGAGCCCGGCCTGCCCGAGGCCGGTGCCCGGAGCGACCGTACGGGCGCTCCCGCCGGCCCGTTGCGGACGTCGAGCGTCCAGCCGGCGGAGTCAGCCCGCAGCGACAGCCGCACCGCCGAACCGGGCGCGTACCGCAGGATGTTGGTCAGCCCCTCGGTGACCACCCGGCGGGCCGCCTCCCGATGAGCGCGGGCAGCCGCTCGAAACCCTCGGCGAACCCGTCCGCGAGCCGTACGTCGACCTCCGCCGCCCTGACGCTGCCGAGCGAGCGGCTCAGGGCGTCGAGTCCGGCGACGCCGTCCGGCGCCCTCGTGTCCAGCTCGCGGAGCCGAAGCACGGCGGTCATGCCCCGCAGATGGTCCGAGGCGACCGCGCACTGCCGCTGCGCCGCGTCGAGGAGCCCGTCGGCCGCCGGATCCCGGCCGCCCGGAGCTCCGTAGCGATTAGACGGTGAACGGCCCTTGTTTCGGGGCCTGAGCCCCGCCCTCGCGGGCCATTTCGTAAGCGGAAGTGAGCGAGCCCACTCAACTCGCTCGCGTGTTCGAATTACGCGTTATCCTGGATCCATGCACGCACTCCAGGGCTCGCTCTTCGACCAGGGCGACGAGATCCGCATCGGCCCGCTGACGGGCGCCCGGCGTACGGAACTGGGCGCCGGTGCCTGGGTGGACCACCTGCCGGGCTGGCTGACGGGCGCCGACGCGCTGTTCGAACGGCTCGCGGCCGACGTCCCGTGGCACGCCGAGCGCCGGCAGATGTACGAGCGGGAGGTGGCGGTCCCGCGCCTGCTGGCCCACTACGGCGAGGCCGACCCGCTGCCGCATCCCGCCCTCGCCGAGGCCAGGGCCGCGCTGAGCCGCCACTACGCCCCCGAGCTGGGCGAAGCCTTCGTCACGGCGGGCCTGTGCCTCTACCGCGACGGCCGCGACAGCGTCGCCTGGCACGGCGACCGCACCGGCCGCTCCGCCACCGAGGACACGATGGTCGCGATCGTCTCGGTGGGCGACCCCCGCGACCTGGTCCTGCGCCCCCGTGACGGCGGCCCCACCCTGCTCCGCCTGCCCCTGGGTCACGGCGACCTGGTGGTGATGGGCGGCTCCTGCCAGCGCACGATGGAACACGCGATCCCCAAAACGGCCCGCCCGGTGGGCCCCCGGATCAGCGTCCAGTTCCGCACGCGCGGGGTCCGCTGAGCCGACGGGCGCGGAGGCCGGGGGTGCCGGGGATGCCCTACGCCGTGTCGAGTTCCTTGGGCGGGCGGCCTGCCGAGGCTGCCGCGTGGAGGGAGCGCAGGGCCAGCAGCAGGATGCCGATGTCGTCCAGGTAGACCGGGTCCGGGATCAGGTCCACCGGGGAGACCGTGTACGCCACGGCGGCCCAGAACAGGGCCTTGTCGCGCAGCGGGATGCCCGCGTCGCGCAGGAGCCGGCGGGCGGCGAAGACCCGTACGAGGAGTACGGCCGCGGTGACCGCCAGGCCGGCCGCCACCACCGCCGCCACGATGAGCCAGGCCGTCGTCGTGTCCATCAGGCGCCCTGGGTCCGGAGCCGGCGGCTGACCTCGCCGAGCCCGTCCGCGAGCGCGTCGAGCTGTTCGGGGGTGAGGACGTCCACCAGTACCTCCCGGACCGTGGTCACGTGCCCCGGCGCGGCCTCCGTCAGCCGGGTGCGGCCCGCGTCGGTGAGGACTGCGTATATCCCCCGGACGTCGGAGGGGCAGGTGCGGCGGCGGACGAGGCCCGCCTTCTCCATCTGCGTGACCTGGTAGGTCAGGCCGCTCTTGGAGTTGACGAGCCCGTTGGCGAGCTCCGTCATGCGCAGTTCGCCCTCCGGCGCCCTGGCGAGCCGTACGAGGATCTCGTACTGCGGGTGGGAGAGTCCGGAATCGTCCTTGAGCTGCTGATCGAGGCGCCGGTTGACCAGGGCGGAGGCGGCCAGGAACCCGTCCCAGGCCCGCATTTCGCGGTCGTCCAGCCATTTCGTCTCAGCCATGCGTCCAGGCTACACGCGACGTTCCAATTTGAATCAGCGGCGGATGCGGAGCTAGGGTCGGGGGTAGTGATTCGAATTTGAACAACCCGGGTACGGGCAACCGGCCCCGGGCCGCCCGACCGGAAGGACCCCCACCATGAGCAGCCCCATGACCAGCTCCTCCGTCACCACGCCGAAGCCGCGCGCCGGCGAACCGGCCGCGTCCTCCGCGCGCCCCTCCGGCGCCCCGGCGCCGGCCGTCCCCGCCCACGACGCCGGCCTGCTCCTCCTGCGCGTGGTCCTCGGCCTGACCATGGCCGCCCACGGCACCCAGAAGCTCTTCGGCTGGTTCGGCGGCGGCGGCATCAGCGGCACCGGCCAGTTCTTCACCGCCAGCGGCTACCCGGCGGGCGATGCCATGGCCGTCCTGGCCGGGCTGACCGAGACCCTCGGCGGACTCGGCCTCGTCCTCGGGCTGCTCACCCCGCTGGCGGGCGCCGCCCTGGTCGGCACCATGATCAACGCCATCGCCGTGCACGGGGCCGGCTCCTTCTTCGCCCCGGAGGGCATCGAGTACGAGCTCCTGCTCACCGCCGGCGCCGCCGCCCTCGCGCTCACCGGCCCCGGCCGGTACGCCGCCGACCGCTTCCTGCCCGTCCTGCGCGGCCACCGCCTCGCCCACGGCGCCCTCGCGGTCGGCCTCGGCGTCGTCACCGCGGGCGTGCTGCTCCTCGTGCGGAACTGAGTACGGAACCGAGCCGCTCCGAGGAGCCGCCCCGGGGAGCCGTGCCGCGGAGCCGCCCCGGGGGCGGCTCCGCGCGGGACCCGTACGGGCTGATTGAGTGCGCGCATTCGGGGGAAAGTGCCCTAAATGACACAACCCATCGAAGACTACGCACTCATCGGCGACCTGATGACCAGTGGACTGGTCGGCCGCGACGGGTCCATCGACTGGCTGTGCCTGCCGCGTTTCGACTCGGCCGCCTGTTTCGCCGCACTCCTCGGCGACGAGGAGAACGGCCACTGGCGCATCTCCCCGGCCGCCGCCCCCGACTCCGCGCGCTGCGTCCGCCGCGCCTACGTCGACGGCACGCTCGTCCTGGAGTCCTTCTGGGAGACCGAGGACGGCGCCTCGTTCAAGGTCATCGACTTCATGCCGCAGCGCGACACCGCGCCCGACCTGATGCGCATCGTCGAAGGCCTCACCGGCGAATCGACCGTGAGCAGCATCCTGCGCCTGCGCTTCGACTACGGGCACGTCGTGCCCTGGGTCCGGCGCGGCGGCAACCGCGAGGGCGACCGGGTCGCCGTCGCCGGACCCGACGCCGCGTGGCTGCGCAGCGAACCTTCCGTGCACACGTGGGGCGAGGGCATGAGCACCCGCTCCGAGTTCACCGTCGCCGCCGGGGAGCGCGTCGCCTTCGTGCTCAGCTGGCACCCCTCGCACGAACCGCGCCCCGAGCCCCTGGACCCGTACGCCGCGCTGGAGCAGAGCCTGGCCGACTGGCGGGAGTGGACCGGCCGGTGCACCTACGAGGGCCCCTACCGGGAAGCGGTGGTCCGCTCCCTGATCACCCTCAAGGCCCTCACCTACGCCCCGACCGGCGGAATCGCCGCCGCCGCGACCACCTCCCTGCCGGAGGAGCTCGGCGGCGTCCGCAACTGGGACTACCGCTACTGCTGGCTGCGCGATTCCACCCTCACCCTCGGCTCGCTCGTGGCCACCGGGTACCTCGACGAGGCCCGCGCCTGGCGCGAATGGCTGCTGCGGGCCGTCGCGGGCGACCCGGCCGACCTGCAGATCATGTACGGGATCGGAGGCGAGAGGCGCATCCCGGAGAGCGAGCTGCCCTGGCTGAAGGGGTACGCGGGCTCCGCGCCGGTCCGGGTCGGCAACGCGGCCGTCGACCAACTCCAGCTCGACGTGTACGGAGAGGTCCTCGACTCCCTGTACGTCGCCCGCTCCGCCGGACTCCCCGCCGAGTGGCACTCCTGGAAGATCCAGCTCGCGCTCCTCGACTTCCTGGAGCAGAACTGGCACCGGCCCGACGAGGGACTGTGGGAAGTGCGCGGCCCGCGCCGCCACTTCACCCACTCCAAGGTGATGGCGTGGGTCGCCGCGGACCGGGCCGTGCGCACCCTGGAACTCAACCCCAAACTCCCCGGCGACGTGCACCGCTGGCGCGCCATGAGGGAGGCGGTGCACCAGGACGTGTGCGAGAACGCCTACGACGCGGAGCGGCGCACCTTCACCCAGTACTACGGGTCCCGCGAACTGGACGCCGCCACCCTGCTCATCCCGCGCGTCGGCTTCCTGCCGCCCGACGACCCCCGCGTCATCGGCACGGTCGACGCGGTGCGCGAGGAACTGGGCCGCAGCGGTCTGGTCCGCCGCTACAGCACCGAGGGGCTCTCGGTGGACGGCCTGCCCGGCGACGAAGGGGCCTTCCTCGCCTGCTCGTTCTGGCTGACCGACGCCCTGCACCTGACCGGCCGCGAGAAGGAGGCGCGGGAGCTCTTCGAGCGGCTGCTGGCCGTACGCAACGACGTGGGACTGCTCGCCGAGGAGTACGACCCCGTCTCGGGACGCCAACTCGGCAACTTCCCACAGGCGTTCAGCCACGTCGGCCTGGTGAACACCGCGCTCACCCTGGGCGGCGGGAGCCCGGCGGTCGTGGCGGGGTGAGGGCGAGCCGGTCAGTCCGGGCGCAGCGCCCGGGCCAGCCGGCCGCGCAGCCGCGCGAACTCGGGGGAGGCGCGCAACCCCGCGACGTCCGTCGCCGGGTCACGGGGGAGCGGCACCGGCAGGTCCTCCACCACCCGGCCGCCACCGGGCCCCGCCGCCATCACCAGGACGCGGGACCCCAGCAGCACCGCCTCCTCCACGGAATGCGTCACGAACAGCACCGTCGTGCCGAGCCGACCCGCCAGGGAACGGACCTCCTCCTGGAGGCGCTCCCGGGTCAGCGCGTCCAGCGCGGCGAACGGCTCGTCCATCAGCAGCAGTTCGGGCTCCGCCGCCAGGGCGCGGGCCAGGGCCACCCGCTGCTGCTGGCCGCCGGACAGCTCCCAGGTACGGCGGCCGGCCATGCCGGGCAGGCCCACCCGGTCCAGCAACTCGGCGGTCCTGTCCGGCCGCCGGGACCGCGGCACCCCGTGACGGGCCAGCGCGAAACCGAGGTTCCCGCCGACCGTGCGCCACGGGAACAGCCTCGGCTGCTGGAACACCACCCCCGCACCCCGCCCGGGGCGCGGGGCCCCGCCCCGGACCAGGGCGGTGCCCGAAGCCGGACGGGCGAAGCCGGCGATCACCCGCAGCAGGGTGGTCTTGCCGCAGCCGGAGGGGCCGACGAGGACGACGAACTCGCCTGCGCGGACCCGTAGGTCCACCGAGTCCAGCACCGTCACGGGCTGCTTCGCCGGGCCGTAGCGGACCGACACCCCCGAGAGGTCCACGGTGAGGTCGTCATCGGAGGCACCCGTGGCGACGCCGATGGCGGGTTCAGTTCGCGGCACGACCGAGCTCCTCCACCGCGAGGGCCCGGCCGAAGGCGGCCTCGTCCGGAACGGCGTCCACCTTCTTCTGCTCCTTCAGGAAGACGGCCGCGTCGTGCAGGGTCGCCGCCAGCTTCCCGGGGGCGCCGGGCGTGCCGAGGTAGTCGGGGCCGGTCTGCTCCTTCGCGCTCAGCAGCACCAGCTCCGCGAGCTGGCGCTTCGCCTCCTCCGGGGCCAGCCCCAGCTCCGCGCCGATGGACTTCGCGGCCTGGTCGGGGGCGGTACGAGCCTGACCGACGGCCTGGTCCTGCGCCTTGATCCAGGCCGTGACCACCTCGGGGTGCTTGGCCGCGAACGCGTTCGCCACCACGCCCAGGTCGGCGGTGGGCTTGCCCTGTTCCGCGAGCTGCCGGCTCGTGATGAGCACCTTCCCGTCCTTGGTCAGCTCGCTCAGCGTCGGTGTCCACACATAGGCCGCGTCGATGTCCCCGCGCTTCCAGGCGGCCAGGGCGTCCTGCGGCTGGAGGTCGATGGTCTGTACGGCCGACGCGTCCACCCCGGCGGACTTCAGTGCGGCGAGCAGCGAGTAGTGGGCGGTGGAGCCGAAGGGCGTGGCCACCTTCTTCCCGGCCAGGTCCTTGACCGAGCCGATCGCCGGCTTGGCGACCAGCGCCTCGTTGTCGCCGATCAGGTCGTGGATCCAGACCACCTTGTACGGAATGTTCAGCGGGGCGGACAGGCCCTTGGTGACGGGGCTCGACCCGGCCAGGCCCAGGTCCACCGAACCGGCGATCACGGCCGTGTTGACGTCACCGCCGGACTCGAACTTCACCCACTTCACGTCGGCTCCGGGCAGTGCCTTCTCCAGCAGCCCCTGGTTCTTCACGATCAGGTCGGCATTGGGTATCGCCTGGTAGGCGATCCGTACGGTGGTCCGCCCCGGCCCGGCCGCCGAGCCGTCCCCGTCCGCCCCGCAGGCGACGGTGGCGGAAGCGGCCAGGGCGACGGTGGCGGCCAGCAGCAGGGTGCGGCGGGACACGTTTCTGGGCATGACTTAACTCCACGAGTGAGAAAGGGTGTTGGGGAAGAAGGGGGGAGAGGCGGGCGTCAGCTGCGCCCGCGCCAGGGGACGGCGAACCGTTCGATCCCCCGGAGCAGGGCGTCGAGCACGATCCCGGACAGTCCGATGGCGAGGATGCCGGCGATCACCAGCGCCGTCTGGTTGTAGCGCTGGGCGTCGCGGATCATGCCGCCGATGCCGGGCACACCGTTGATGGTCTCCGCCGCCACGACGGAGGTGTACGCGACCCCGACGGCGATCCGGATGCCGGTGAGGATCTCGGGCAGCGCGGAGGGCAGCCGCACCGACAGCAGCAGCGATGCCGGACCGGAACCCAAAGCCCGTGCGGCTTCGACGAGTTCGTCCGGTACGGTCCGGACGGCCGCCGCCGTGGCCGCGGCGATCGGCGGCAGTGCGGCGATCACCAGCAGCCAGATCTTCGGGGCCTCGTCGATGCCGAACCAGATGACCAGCAGCGAGAGGTACGCGAGCGGCGGCAGGGTGCGCAGGAAGGTCACGGCCGGCTCCAGCACCACGGCGATCGGCCGGACGGTGCCGATCAGCAAACCCAGCGGCACCCCGGCCAGCACGGCGTACGCGGACCCGGTGCCGATGCGGCCCAGACTCACCCCGAGGTGTTCGACCAGCAGGTGGCCGCCGTAGCCGCGGACACCGTCGTGCGTGGTGGACGCCAGCAGGAACTGCCGCCACACCTCACCGGGCGAGGGCACCAGTACCCTGGGCCACAGCTCGGCCGCCACGGCCGCCTGCCAGGCGGTGAGCAGCACGGCCAGGGCGAGGAGGCGCAGCGCGCTCCAGCGCAGTGCCTCCCGGATCCGGGCACGGGACCGCTGCGGTGAGGTGTCCGACGGGGCTTCGGGCGGGGCCGGCCGGGGGCGGACCCCGGTGGTGAGCGCGGTCATGCGGCCGCCGCCCCGGTCAGGGCGCGCAGGCGCGGGGCGACCTCTTCGCCCACCCGGTAGGCCTCTTCGAGGTGCGGATAACCCGACAGGATGAACTCGTCGACTCCCAGGGCGCGGTACTCCGCCAGCCGCGCCGCGACCTCGTCGTGCGAGCCGACCAGGGCCGTCCCCGCTCCCTCGCGGACCAGGCCGATGCCCGCCCATAGATTCGGCGCCACCGTCAGCCGTTCGGCGTCCGCGACCCCGCCGTGCAGGGCCGCCATCCGGGCCTGCCCGGTGGAGTCCATGGCGGCGAACCGCTCCTGGCTCGCCCGGACCGCCGCCGGATCCAGCCCGGCGAGGATCCGGTCGGCCTCCGCCCAGGCCTCGGCCGCGGAGTCCCGGCTGATGATGTGCAGCCGGAGTCCGAAGCGGACCGTGCGGCCGGCCGATCGGGCCCGCTTGCGCAGCCGGTCGATACGTGCCGCGATGGCCGACGGCGGCTCGCCCCACAGGAGTTGTACGTCGGCCTGCCGGGCGGCGACCTCCTCGGCGGCGGGCGAAGCCCCGCCGAAGTACAGCGGGACCGGGTGGCGCAGCTCCGGATCGGTGAGCCGGGCCCCTTCGATGTGCAGGTGGGCGCCCTCGTGGTCCACGGACTTCCCGTCCAGGAGGTCGCGCAGCACGGCCATGACCTCGCCGGTGCGGGCGTAGCGCTCGTCGTGCGCCAGCCGGTCCCCGTAAGCGCGCTGCTCGGCGGGGTCCCCGCCCGTCACCACGTTCAGCCCGAGCCGGCCACCGGCGAACCGGCGGAAGGCGTCGGCCTGTTGGGCGATCAGTGTGGGGCTCGAGAACCCCGCGCGGAACGCCACGAGGAATCCGATCCGGGTGGTGTGCTGCGCGAGCGCGGCCGTCAGGATCCACGGATCGACACAGCCGAGCCCCACCGGCGTCAACAGCGAATGGAATCCGGCCTGTTCGGCGGCGCGCGCGACCTGTGCGAGGTACGGAACGTCTGCGGGCCGGCGGGTGGCCGTACGGCTGCGTCCCTGGACGGCGGTGACCCCGCCGGGGTCGCGGCCGTCCCCGCCGGTGGGCAGGAACCAGTGCAGCAGGAGCGGATTCTCGGGCATGGCGAAACCTCGTCGGAGCAGCGTGACGCGACGCACCGCCGCGCGAGGAGCGGCTGCGGGCGACGGTGGCACGTGTACGGGGAAGTGCGGGCAGGAATGCGGGAGTCCGCGCTACCGGAGGCGTGGCCGGGACCAGTCCTGTGGCCAGGGCTGCGGCCGCCGCGAACGGCGCGGTGAAGAGCGTGCGGAAGAGCACGGTGGAGGGTGCGCCGAGAGGCGCGGACTCATCCGTACGGAGTCAGATACGGCGGACCGGTGAGGTCAACAGCCGTGCGTACGGGAGACGGCAGCCCGACAGAGCATGGTCGACACACGCAGCAGATCCACGTGACGACGCGATACGAGTACGGAGGCCATGGGGTGCATCCTGTCGGTGTCCGGGGGGTATCGACAAGCGGGGTCCGGATCGTGGACGAAATCGTCCCAGATGTTGGGCGGTGGGGTGATCTCGGCGGCTACCGGCCGCGGTTGAAGGGCAGCTTGCCGAGCACCACGGCCATGCCGCACGTGTTGGTGAGGGCGGAGAAGACCAGCCCGGCCGCGATCCCGGCGCTGAGGAGCTGGAACGCGGGATGCACCAGCAGGCCGAGGAGCAGGCCGAGGAGGACGATCGCGCCGGCGGTGAACCGGACCTGACGCTCCATGGCCCAGACCCGGCGGGGCCCCTGAGCCGGGTACTCGAGCGGGTGCCCGTGCGCCGACCAGGAGGTGGTGCCGCCGGTCAGGCTGGTGGCCGGGATGCCGTACCCGGCCAGGGTCCGGGCCGCGTTCTCCGAGCGGGTCCCCGAGGCGCAGACCAGCAGCAGCTCCTGGTCCCCGGCGGCCTGACGCAGCTCGGGCAGGGAGTGGCCGATCCGGTCGAGCGGAATGTTCAGCGCGCCGGGCAGGTGGCCGGAGGCGTACTCGCCCGGGGTGCGGACGTCGACGATCCGGAACTCGGTGTGACGGGCGTGGGCCTGGCTGACGTCGAGGAGGGCGGGGCTGCTGCTCATGGCGGACGGGCTCCTTCGGGAGGCGGGGACCGGCGGACCGGTGCTGATGCGCGACGTGCCGGGGATGCGGTGGGACCGCGGGCGCGCGCCGGGGCGACGGGATCATCGGGGCGGCGCGGGGCGGGCGGGTCGGAGCGGGCAGGCGTCAGCGGGGACAACAGGAGCGCGACAGGAGGCGCTGGGTGACGGCCATGGCGCGGAGCATAGACGAAGCGGCGGGGAGGACAAGACACCCGTTCCACCATTCGGGACGGCGGTACGCCGATCGGTGCCGGGCGGACGGCGAAAAGGGTGCGGGGCCACGGGATACGTACCCCCG
The DNA here is from genome assembly GCF_042730015.1 of Streptomyces sp. NPDC059957. Lineage (NCBI taxonomy): Bacteria > Bacillati > Actinomycetota > Actinomycetes > Kitasatosporales > Streptomycetaceae > Streptomyces > Streptomyces sp. NPDC059957. The sequence continues at coordinate 52,272 of NZ_JBHWMB010000046.1, forward strand.
CGGCCCCGCACCTCTACCGGTCGACTGCTACACGGAGGCGGCCGTAGCCGAAGCCGTAGCCGTAGCCGTGGCCGAAGCAGCATCGGACGCCGGGTCGTCCTCGTCCACCGGGATGCTGACCAGCCAGCGGGTGTCCTGGCGCGGGCGCAGGTACAGCGCCCAGTACAGGGTGGCGACGGCGGTGATCCCGCCGGTCCACAGCAGGTACTGGGTCTCCTGCTGGGTGAGGATGTACGCGAGCACCAGGATCAGCACGACCGGGACGGCGGGCCACAGCGGCATCCGCCAGGCGGCGCTCTCGCGGTGCGCCCCGCGGCGGCCGGCCAGCGCGGCCACGGCGACCAGCAGGTACATGCCGGTCACCGAGACTCCGGTGACCCCGTAGAGCGTGTCCAGGTTGACGAAGCACATCGCCGCGCCGGGGATGCCGACGAGCAGGGTGGCCACCCACGGGGAGCCGAACCGGCCGAGCCGCGAGAGCGCGGAGTTGACCGGCGCGGGCCAGGCCTTGTCGCGGGCGGAGGCGAACAGCACCCGGGAGTTCTGGATGACCATGACGATGCCCGCGTTGACGATGGCGAGGGCCACGCAGAGGCTGACGAAGGTGCCGACGGCCGAGTTGGACCAGGCGGTCACCATGGTGCCGAGGTCGCCGGAGGTCAGGGCCTGGAGGTCGGGGGCGCCCAGGGTGATGGCGATGACGGGGACCAGGATGACGGCGGCGGAGATGGCGAGGGTGGCCAGCACGGTCCGCGGGACGTTGCGGCGCGGGTTCTCCAGCTCCTCCGAGAGGTAGACGGCCGTCGAGAAGCCCTGGGTGACGAACAGGGCGATGGCGAGCCCGGAGACGACCATCATCGCGGTGACGGTGGAGGTACCGCCGCCCTCCGCCGCCACGGTGCCGTGCACGAGGGCGCCGGCGCCCCGCTCGCTGTGGGCGAAGCCGAGTACGGCGACGAGCCCGGCGGCCACGACCTCCAGGACGAGGAAGATGCCGGTGATCCAGGCGTTGGCCCGCAGGTCGAGGAGGCCGGCGAGGGTGGCGAGCAGCATCACGGCGGCGCCCGCGGCCGGGGCCGGTACGTCGATGACGGGGGCGAGGTAGTCGGCGGTGCCCATGGCGATCACGGGCGGCACGATCATCACGACGAGCAGGGACAGGACGAAGACCAGCCAGCCGGCGAGGCGGCCGGACAGGGTGGACACCATCGCGTACTCGCCGCCGGCGCTGGGGATGAGGGTGCCCAGCTCCGCATAGCAGAACGCGACCCCGATGCAGAGCAGGGAGCCGATGGCGATGGTGAGCGCGGTCCAGGTGCCGAGGCTGGAGAAGAGGTCCGGGACCACGACGAAGAGGGTCGAGGCCGGCGTCACGCACGAGAGCGTGAGCAGGGTTCCGCCGACGACCCCGATGGAACGCTTGAGCTTCTGGGGCACGGGACCGGTGGCGGGGGAGAGGGCCTGAGGGGCGCTGATCGTGTCGGACATCGGTGCGGTGTTCCGATCGGCAGATGCGGTGAGTGAGCGCGGGAGCGGTATCGCCTCCGAGGCGGTGGTGGGCACATCTGGTTCGGTGGCTCCCGGGCCGAATGGAATCTCCGCGAGATCCGCAGGTCAAGACCTGTTTACCTGCGGATTTCGTCGTCCGGCGGCGGTCCGGTCGCCCTGCGCGTCATGAACGCCGTGTAAACGCTGCGCGATCACCGTGTGCGATAACCGCATGTGACCGCGGGTAAATTTCCCTCCGCTTTGCCCCCCGCCGCCCTCCCGTGTCAGGGGAGGGCGGGGATCCGCTCCAGGACGCCGCCCGCGAAGACGTCGTAGAGCGGGAGCGTCTCCAAGTGGACGTAGCCGATGTGGCAGTCGCAGACCGCGAGCGGGCAGGCGCGCGGGCGCAGGGCGGCCCGGTAGGAGCCGTCGTAGAGGTTGCCCAGCTCCGCCTTGACGAAGTGGCAGCGGCGGACCGTGCCGGCGCCGTCCACCGAGATCACCGAGGCGCCCGTGCGGCAAGGCAGGCCCGCCGAGCGGTGCGGGTGGCGGCTGAACGGGAAGAGCGGGTCCAGGGCCGTCCAGTCGGCCGCCTCCGGGTCGGTGTAGGCGTGCCCCTCCGCCGCGTTGACCCACAGGTACACCCCGGGCGGCAGCGCGGCGCGCAGCCGGCGGGCCTCCGCGAGGTGTTCCGGCAGGCCGACCACGCCCACGCTGAACCACACCCCGGCGTCGGCCAGTTCCCGGCACTTGCCCAGGAAACGGTCGTACGGGGTCTGCCCCGGGTGGTACGTGCACCACAGCGCGAGCGTGTCCCGGTCGGCCTCGGCGGTCCAGCCGGTGCGGCCGCTCAGGTTGGTCTGGATCGCGACCCGGCGCACGTGCGGCAGGTGCGACAGCTCCACCAGGGCGCGCCGGTACCAGGAGCGGACCAGGCCCTCGCCCCACGGGGTGAACAGGACGGACAGCCGGTCCCCGGTGTTCCCGGCGGCCCAGCCGGTGAACCGCTCCAGGGCGGCCCGGTCGGCCGTCAGCAGCTCCCGGCTGTCCCGCCGCTTGGCGAACGGGCAGTAGGGACAGTCGTAGTCGCAGGAGGACAGCGGGCCTCGGTAGAGCACCGTCAGGTCCATCGGGGACCCCTCGGCCCGCGCCCGCGCGCCCGTCACTTGCGCTCGTACGCGGCCATCGCGGCCCGTACGTCCGCCGAGAACAGCGCCGGGCCCGCCGCGTCCGAGTGCGCCAGCCCCTCCGGGGTCAGCCGCAGCAGCTCCGGGTCGTCCACGAGCCAGCCGCGCTCCGCGAAGGCCGCAAACTCCGCCGGGAAGTCCTCCCACGGACCGCTCCCGAACCGCCCCCGGTACTCGCTCACCGGCATCCCGCGCGCCTGGAGCAGGGACTGCAGCAGGTGCCGGCGCCGCGCCTCCTGCGCGTCGATCCTGCGGCCGTGCCCGGCCCGCGCGAAGTCCTCCTCCGGGCGGCTCACGTAGTCGTCGATGATGCCGCGGATCTCGGTCATGCCGACCGCGTAGTCGAAGGAGTAGTGCAGCCCGGCCGTGTAGGAGCGGGCCCCGCAGCCGAGGCCGATCATGCCGTCGGTCTGGCACGCATGGTCCTCCGGGCCCTCCGCCGGCGCGTCCGCCCGGCGGAACATCCGCATCGACACCTGCTCGTACCCGGCGGCCAGCAGGTGGTCCCGGCCGGCCCGGTACAGCCGCAGTCGCTGCTCGTCCCACCCGGCGGCCGTGGACTCGCCCGGCCTGCGCCCCAGGCCCGTCAGGGGGCGCACGTACAGCGGGTAGAGGTAGAGCTCCTCCGGGCGCCAGGCGAGGGCCGCGTCCAGCGAGCGGCGCCAACTCTCCTCCGTCTGCCCGTCGATGCCGTAGATCAGGTCGATGTTCAGGACCGGTATCGCCGCGTCCCGGACCCGGGCCAGGGCCGCCTCCACGTCCGCCCGCTTCTGCGGACGCACGGCGGAACGCGCCTCGGCGGGCACGAAGCTCTGCACGCCCAGGCTCAGCCGGGTCGTACCCCGGTCGGCCAGCACGGTGAGCCGGTCCGCCGTCGCCGTGGCCGGCGAGGCCTCCACGGACAGCGGCACCGCCCGCAGATCGGCGCCCGCACTCTTCTCCGCGATGTCGCAGAGCCGCTCCAGCTCGGACGCCGTCAGGAAGGTCGGCGTCCCGCCGCCGAAGGCCGCCGCCGCGAACCGCACGGGCTCCACGTCGCCCAACGCGCCCCGGACCGCGGTCGCCTGCCGCTCCAGCGCGTCGAGATAGGCCGTGGTCAGCCCCTCCGGCGCGCCGATCCGGGTGAAGAGGTTGCAGAAGCCGCAGCGCACCTCGCAGAAGGGGATGTGGAGGTAGAGGGACAGGGCGTCCTTGGGCTGGCGTGCCCACTCCCGGCTCAGCTCGGCGGGTTCGGGCAGCGGGCGGTACGCCGTCTTGTGCGGGTAGGCGTAGACGTAACTCTCGTACGGAGTCGTGCCGTTCATCGGGGGTGTGGTGAATATCCGCGTCAAAGGGGTCATCGGGGGGCGGGCTCCTCGTGGTTCAGGTGGAACTGTGCGTACGGGACCGTCCAGACCGCCTCGTGGGCGAGCCGGTGCCCTGTGTACCCGTCGTCCCCGTACGTGGTCCCGTGGTCGGAGCAGACGATCGCGAAACAGCGGCGCCGCGACCGCATCGCGTCGAAGAGCCGCCCGATGTGCCGGTCGACGTACTCCAGCGCGGCCGCGTGCGTCTCCCGGGAGTCGCCGTCCGCCGCGGTCGCCCCGGGGGAATGGAACCAGTTGGGCTGGTGCATCGCCGACACGTTCAGGAAGAGGAACAGCCGCCGGTCGTAAGGCAGTCCGGCCACGAGCCGCTCGGCCCGGGACACCTGGGCCTCGAAGGAGGTCGGCGACGCCACCCCGAACTCCGGTTCCCAGTGCGACTCCTGGAACATCCCGGGCAGTACGGAGCCCAGCGCGGCCGCCTTGTTGAAAAAGCCGACGCCGCCCACGCACACGGTCCGGTAGCCCGCCCCGGCCAGCCCCGACACCAGGTCCGGAGTGTCGAACACCCAGGTGCGCCCGGCGGTGGTCTCGCTGCCCGGGAACCGCGCGGCGAACAGCCGCGGATGCGGGCCCGGCCCGTCGGGGGTGGGCAGGAAGCCCGCGAACATGGCCTGGTGGGAGGCGTAGGTGAAACTCCCCGGCGCGTGCCGCCGCTCCCACACCCCGCCGGGCAGGTGCGCGGCCAGGTTCGGGATCCGGCCCTGGGCGGCCAGCCGCTCGGCCACGTCGTGGCGCAGCGTGTCGAGGGTGACGAGCAGCAGGTCGTCGTGGCCGACGACCTCGTTCATGTCAGGGGCGGACGGGGGCGTGTGCATGCTGTTCCTGTCGTACGGCGGCCACTTGGGCCGCATAGGTGTCCTGGCCCTCGGCGGGCGTGCCGGGCAGTCCCGTCAGCCGGGGCAGCAGGTCACCGAAGGCGTTGACCTCGCCCACGGCGAAGCTCCGCCAGCCGAGGGCGGGCAGCAGATCGACCCCGACGCACAGGGTGCGCGGGAAGGAGGCCGCGGCCCGCTCGCAGACGGCGAGCGCGTCCGTCTCCCACCGGCCGCCCGCCGCCGCCACGGCGGCCACGGCCGCGTCGAGATCGCCGCGGGCACCGCCGAGGTGCAGGTTGGTGAGCGGACCGGCCGCGGTGCGGACCACGGCGTGGGTGGCCCGGCCGGCGACGACCACCACCCGGAGATCGGCGGAGCGCCCGTGCTGGGAAGCCTTCGGCAGCCACCGCTCGATGTGCAGGCCGTCGGGGGCCAGTGCGTCGACGATGGCGCCGATCACCCGCTCGTCCTCGTACCGCCGCAGGCGCAGCGCGTTGTGCAGGGCCCCCGACGGGGTCCGCTCCACTGAGGTGGTGGCGCGGATCCGGCCGCCCACGCCGGTCTCCACCGCGAGCACCCCGGAGGCCGAGGAGCCGTGCGCGAGCTTCACGAACGCCCGGCGGTGGCCGGGGAGCGCGAGCACCGCCCGGACCTCCTCCCAGCCGCGCACCGGGGCACGGACGGCGTCCGGGCCCGAGGTCGGGGAGGCCGGGACGGGAATCCCGGCAGCCGCCAGCACCCCGTGGCAGAGCCGCTTGTCGAACAGCACCCCGAGGTCGTCGGGGTCGCTCGTCAGCGTGCCGCCGGCCGACCGCACCCCCTGCGCCACCGCGTGCACCGCCTCGGTGAACCGCCGGTACCAGCGTCCGGTGCCCTCGACCCGGGTGGCGTCGGAGGTCCCGCGCAGCAGGCGCTCCACCTCGGCGTCCTCGCCGGGGGAGTCGATCCGTACGCGCTCGCCCGCCCGGAAGACGGCCCGGCCGGTGAGCACGTCCCGCCACGGAACCACCCGGGCCTCGGGCAGCCCGGCGGCGCGCACCGCGTCCTGGAAGAGGGCGACCCGGCGGTTGCCCGGATTGCCGACGACGGCGAATGCCGCGGGTGCAGTACGCGTCACTCCGCGACCGCGACGTAGCGGTACCTGGTGTTGCCATCGACGTCCGCGGTCTGGGGGTCGCTCAGATCCACCTCCACGCCGTGGGGGGCGAGCGCCGCGCTCAGCTGCTCCCGAAGTGGTTCGCCGACGTAGTGGTGGTGCAGGTCGAGCTTGGTGAGATGGGTCAGGGGGCGCCCCGCCAGCAGGGCCCGGGCGCCTTCGTCGGTCAGGACGCCCATGGAGAGGTCGAGCACCTCCAGCCGCTCCACGACCGGAGCGGTGGCGAGCGCCGCCGCGACCGCGTCCTGGATCTCGCTGTTGCGCAGCGCGAGCCGGCGCAGGGCGGGCAGCCGCTCGCCGCTCAGGAACGGCTCCAGGTCGCCGACTTCGGCATCCCCGCCGTAGCCGGAGGTGCCCAGCCACAGGTCGAGCTCGGTGAGGGCGGGGAACTCGCTCCGCGCGACCCCGGCCACCACCTCCTTCGGGAGCCCGCCGGCCTCCAGGCGCAGCACGCGCAGCGCCCCGTGCTTCACGGGCGGGAAGACCAGCCCCTCGCCGCCGCGCACCCCGAACTCCTCCAGCGCGGGGTACGCCGGCAGCAGCGGACCCACGTCCGACTGCTGGATCCAGGAGATCTCGCACTCCTCGAACGTGATGTCGCCGACGAACAGAGCCCGCAGAGCGGGGAGCTTCGGAGCGGCTTCGACCAGCGCCTCCACGATCCCGGCACTGGAGGCCTCGTACGCGTCGGACCAGCCGCCCACGATCAGGGCCCGCACCTGCCGGGTGTCCACGGACTCGGTGAACCGGCCGAAGGCCTGCGCCCACTCCTCCTCGGCGTCGTACGTCGCCACCGAGATCCGCCAGGCCACGTCCCCGGGCTCGGGCAGCGCACGGGTGTCCTTGGGCCCCGGGAAGTCGAAGGCGGGCAGGCCGCCGAGCTCGCTCAGGTGGGTCCCGATGGTCATGTGCCCAGCTCCTGACGGTATGGCGGGCGGTGGTGCCCGGCCGTGCGTGTCGTGCGACAACAGTTCTACCAAGCACCACCGACAGCCCCGGGGGGGGCTCCTCCCGGGGGGGCGGCCGGGGGTGGTGGTGGGCGTCGGGGCCGGTAAGTGTCAGGTCGACGATTGTGGTAGGCAAACAA
>NZ_JBHWMB010000046.1:59381-68692 GCF_042730015.1 Streptomyces sp. NPDC059957
GTCGGTGGCCGTCGATGCCGGTCGGTGTCAGGTCAGCGCTTGCGGTAGCCGCGCGCGTCCTCCGCCGCGGCCAGTACGGCGTCGAGGTCGCCGCCGATCGCCGAGGTCAGCGTGATGGCCACGGCGCCCTCCAGGAACGGCGCGTCCACGATCCTTGCCCCTTCGGGCAGTTGCGAGGGCTCCTCGCCGAGCAGGGCGTTCACCGTCAGCACCGCACTGCCCATGTCGCACAGCACGGCCACTCCCCGGCCCTCGTCCACCGACCGGGCGGCGGCCGTGATCAGCTCCGCGCTGGTGCCGATCCCGCCGTCGGGGGTGCCGCCCGCCACCGCCAGCGGAGCCGGCTCCACCGAGCCGATCAGCGCGCCGGCCAGTGCGGCCACGGACTCCGCGACCGCCTTGCTGTGCGAGACGAGCACGATGCCGACGCGGCCGGTACGGGTCTTCGGCGCCTGCTCCTGTTCCTGTTCCTCCACCGGAGCCTCGGCGACGGCCGGCTCCTCGGGGGCGAGCTCCGCCTCGGGTGCGTCCACCGCGGTGCGCAGCGCCTCCATGAGCAGGGCCACGGAGTTGGCCCCGGCGTCCTGGTGGCCGACGCTGCGCTCGCCGAGGTAACTGGCCCGGCCCTTGCGGGCTTCGAGCGGCTCGGTGGCGTCGGCGCCCGCGCGGGCCGCCCGTACGGCCTCGTCCAGGGCCTCGCGGAGCGGCCGGTCGGCGTCGGCGGCTTCGGCCAGCGCCGTCACCGCGGGAGCCAGGGCGTCCACCAGGGTGGCGTCGCCGAGCTCGGCCCCGCCCAGCTTCTGCACCGACTTCAGCCCGGCCCCGAGCGCGGCCCCGAGCTCCGCCACGGTCGGCGCCCCGGTGTCGCCGAGCACCTTGCCCGTGCGGCGCAGCGCGGTGCCGAACAGCGGACCGGAGGCGCCGCCCACGGTGTTCGTCAGCGTGGTGCCGGCCAGCGTCAGCAGCGCCCCCGGGGTGGCGGGCCGCTGCTCGGCCACGGCCGCGCCGACGGCGCCGAAGCCCCGTACGAGATTGGCCCCGTGGTCCCCGTCGCCGATGACCGCGTCCAGCTCGGTGAGGCGCGCGCTGTCCCGCCGTACGAGCCGGTTGGTCTCGGCGATCCAGCGGCGGAAGTAGGCGGTGTCCATCGCGTCCGGCGCGGGAGCCTGGGGGGTCGGGGTCGTGGAGGTCGTCGGGGCGACGGGCGTGGCGGTCATGGAGAGCGCTCCTGGAAAGTGTCGGGCGAGCGGGGCAGGGCGAGCGGGGCAGGGCGAGTGGGGCAGGGCGAGCGGGGTCAGCAGCCCCAGCGAAGGGACGGGGTGTCGACCGGCGCGTCCCACAGGCGCAGCAGCTCCTCGTCGGCGCGGCACAGGGTGAGGGTGCAGCCGGCCATGTCCAGGCTGGTGACGTAATTGCCGACCAGGGAGCGGGCCACGGTGACCCCGCGCTCGCCGAGCACCCGCTCGACCTCCGCGCGCATGATGTACAGCTCCACGGGCGGGGTCCCGCCCAGGCCGTTGACGAGGAGGATGACGGGGGCGCCGGCCGCCTCCGGGAGGTCGTCGAGGATGGCGTCGAGCATCGCCTCGGCGGTCTCGGCGGCCGTCATGATCTTCCGGCGCTCGCGGCCGGGCTCGCCGTGGATGCCGATGCCCAGCTCGATCTCGTCCTCGCCGAGCGTGAAGTTGGGGCTGCCCTTGGCGGGGGTGGTGCACGAGCTCAGGGCGACACCGTAGCTGCGCGCGTTCGCGTTGACCTTGCGGGCGACCGCGGCCACCTCGGCGAGCGGGGCGCCCTCCTCGGCGAGCGCGCCCGCGATCTTCTCCACGAACAGGGTGGCGCCGGTACCGCGGCGGCCCGGTCCGTGCTCGGTCCGGGCGACGGCGACGTCGTCGTCCACGACGACCTGCTCGACCTTGACGCCCTCGTCCTCGCAGTCCTCCGCGGCCATCGTGAAGTTGAGGATGTCGCCCGTGTAGTTCTTCACGATGTGCAGGACGCCCGCGCCCGCGTCGACCGCGCAGGTGGCCGCCGCGATGTTGTCCGGCACCGGGGAGGTGAACACCGGTCCGGCCACGGCCGCCGCCAGCATGCCGCGCCCGACGAACCCGGCGTGCAGCGGCTCGTGCCCGCTGCCGCCGCCCGACAGCAGCGCGACCTTCCCGGCCGGCTCCCCGGCCGCACCGGCGGCCCGCGTGACGATGCCCTTCTCCGCCTCGACACGGAGCCCCGGGTGAGCGGCGGCCATTCCGCGCAGTGCGTCGGAGACGACACTCTCGGGGGAATTGATGAGCTTCTTCACGGGGGCCTCTTTCCTGGAAAGGGGGACGCGGAACGGGGAACTCGTCACGCCGGTCCGGAGCGGAAATAGGAATTGCGGGACGGTATTAAGTCGGCACCGTCGCCGATCCGCCACCGCTCCCGGGGCACTTGGCTGGAACTTTACTCTGGCGAACCTGTGGCACAGCTCGGGTCCTTGGTCCCGGATCCGGCTGCGGAAGGGCCCTTTTGCAAGGGGACCGTGCATATCCGGGGTGCGGCTGGAATCCGTGATAGGGATGAATAAGCAAGCGGAAATGAATTCGCAATGAGGAGGATTCACGTGAAGACCGTCGGTACGCGCATGATGATCAGCCCGCCCAAATACGTGCAGGGCGCCGGGGCGATGAACGACCTGGGCGAGCACACGGCCCGCCTCGGGACGAACGCCGTGGTCCTCGCGGACAAGGGCGTCTGGGGCTTCGTGGACACGGCCGTCACCGCTTCCCTTTCCGAGGCCGGGGTAAAGCTGACCAAGGAGGTCTTCGGCGGGCTGTGCACCCAGAAGGAGATCGACCGGGTCGCCGCGGCCGCCAAGGCCGCCGGCGCGGACGTCATCATCGGGATCGGCGGCGGCACGGCCATCGACACCGCGAAGGCCGTGGGCCACGCGCTCGGCGACATCGCCGTCGTGTCCGCGCCCACGGTGGCCTCCACCGACGCGCCGACCAGCGCGCTCGCCGTGATCTACACCGAGGGCGGCGCCTTCGAGCGCTACTCCTTCTTCCAGCGCAACCCCAACCTGGTCCTCGTCGACACCGCGCTCGTCGCGGGTGCGCCGAGCCGCTTCATCGTCTCCGGCATGGGCGACGCCCTCGCCACCTGGTACGAGGCCCGGGTCTGCGTCGCCGCCAACCGGGTCGCCATGGCCGGCGGACTCGCCACCGAGGCCTCCCTCGCGCTCGCCCGGCTCTGCTGGGAGACCCTCATGGAGTACGGCCCCCAGGCCCGGCTCGCCGCCGAGGCGCACGTGGTCACCCCGGCCCTCGAGAAGGTCACCGAGGCCAACACGCTGCTCTCCGGCCTCGGTTTCGAATCCTGTGGCCTCGCCGCCGCGCACGGCATCCACAACGGGCTGACCGTCTCGCACAAGGTGCACGGCATGATGCACGGCGAGAAGGTCAACATCGGCACCCTGGCCCAGCTGGTCCTGGAAGGCGCCCCGACCGACGAGCTGGACACCTACCTGCGCTTCAGCCGCGCCGTCGGCCTGCCCACCACCCTCGCCGAGATCGGCCTCGGCGACCCGGACCGCGAGGAGCTCCTCGCCATCGGGCGCGCCGCCACCGCGGAGGGCGAGACCACGCACAACATGCCCTTCCCGGTGTCCCCGGAGATGGTCGCCGACGCCCTGATCGCGGGCGACTCGTACGCCCGCGCCTACGCCAAGCGGTAGCGGCGGCAGGCGGGGCGCGGGTGGCTCACTCACGGGCCGCCCGCGCCCTTCGGGGCCGTCCTACGGGGCTCCGCGAGGGCCACCCCCGTCGGGGGTGGACCCGTCGGGGGTGGCCCGGTCCGGGGTGGCCGCCTCCCGGGTGGCCACCTCCGGGGCGGACGTGCGGGACGCCAGCAGCAGGGCGATGTCGTCCGGCCGGTCGGTGGAGTGCCCCGCCTCGGCGACCAGCCGGTCCGCCGTCTCGGTCAGTGGAGCGGGACCTGCGGCCGCCAGTGCGGCCCGCAGCCGCTCCACGCCCACGTCGATGTCCGTGCCCGGGATCTCCACCAGCCCGTCGGTGTACAGGGCGAGCACCGCCCCCGGCTCGATCCGCAGCCGGGTCACCGGATATTCGGCCCCGGCGTCGACACCGAGCACCGTCCCGCCCGGCAGGTCCAGCACCTCCGTCCGGCCCCCCGGATGCCGCAGCAGCGGTTGGGGGTGCCCGGCCCGGACGGCGAGGGCGAGACCGGACCCCGGGTCGAGCAGGACGTAGCAACAGCTGGCGAACTGGCCCGGGTCGAGGCCGATGAGCAACTCGTTCGTGCCGCGCATCACCTGCTCCGGGTCGTTGCCGCCGAGCGCGAAGGCCCGTACGGCGCTGCGCAGTTGCCCCATCGTGGCGGCGGCCGCCACCCCGTGGCCCTGGACGTCCCCGATGACCAGCGCGAGCCGCCCGCCGCCCGTCTCGATGACGTCGTACCAGTCACCGCCGACGTCCATCCCGACGGTTCCGGGCAGGTACCGCCCCACCGTGACCACGTTCTCGTGCACCGGCAGCCGGTGCGGGAGCAGCGCCGCCTGGAGCCCGCGGGCCAGCGCCGCTTCGCTGTCGTAGCGCCGGGCCCGTTCCAGCGCCTGCGCGATCAGCCCGGCCAGCGCCGTGAGGACGGTGCGTTCCTCCGGACTGAATCCGCGCGGGGCGTCGAAGCCGAGGATGCACGAGCCGACCGGCCGGCCCGAGGCGATCAGGGGGAGGAAGGCCCGGGCCCCGACATGGGCGTCCAGCTCGATCCCCGGGTAGGCGGCGGCCAGGTGCTGCATCGACTCGAAGAACAGCGGGCGGCCCGAGGTGAGGGTCTCCACCCCGGGCAGCCGGACGTCCAGCGCGACCCCGTCGAACCGGTCGAGGAACCCCTGGGGGAAACCGGTCTCCCACGCCAGGTGCAGATGCCCCTCACCGAGCAGGTAGATCGCCAACTGCCGTCCGCCGAAGGCCGGGAGCAGCTCGTCGGTGACCACCATGGACACCTGGCGGGCCGTCACCGCCTCGGTCAGCGCGATCGCCAGCGCCACCGGCCGGTACAGGGCCGAAGCCCGGTCGGCGGCCGAGCCCAGGCCCGGGGACCCGAGCCCCGCTCCGGGCCGCGCCACCGACTCGGGGGCGTACGCGGGCGGTTCGGCCCCGGCGATGGTGACGGTGATCCCGCCGATCCCGGGATGCAGGCCCACCGACAGCCAGTGCGGGGAGGGTTCGGGTCCGCGTTGGCGGGCGGCTTGGAAGTGCACCGGGGCGGGGGCGAGGAACACCGCCCGGAAGTGGTCCTCGTAGGCGGGGTTCCCGAGCCAGGGCAGGGCCTCCCACAGCAGCCGCCCGGTGAGTTCCGCCCCGTCGGAGCCGAGCAGGGTGGTGGCGGCGGTGCGGGCGAGGGAGTTGGTGAAGCCGATCACGCCCTGCCGGTCCACGGCCAGGACGGCCAGGTCCAGCCGGTCCACGGCGGCTCGGGCGCCGGCGGCGGGGTCGTCCGCGGCCCCCGGGCCGGGCAGGCACACCGGGTCGCCCTCCCAGGTCACCGTGGCCCCGCCCGCGGCCAGCGCGGCCAGCTCCCCGGCGAGCCGGGCCGCCACCGCGCGCAGCCGCTTGCGGTCGCCGGGGCCGACCGGGATCCCGGGGGTCGCGGGGCGCAGCACGAAGAGGACGCCGTAGCGCTCACGGCCGCGGGCCACGGGCTCGTAGAGCGAGCCGAAGGGGAACGGCAGCCCGGCCATCAGCTGGGGGAAGCGCCGCATCGCCGATTCCGCGTCGGGCAGGTGCACGGCCTGACCGGACCGGTGGGCCTCGGCGACGGGGTACGGGCGGTTCACGTGCATCCGCCACCAGGGGCGGAACAGTGGGCCCGGGAGCCCCGTCACGGCCGCCATCAGCATGAGCCCCTCCGCGCCGGAGCGCAGGTAGATCCCGCCCGCGTACCCGCCGGCGGCCCCCATGGCATCGAGAGCGGCCCGCGCGAGCGCCTGGGCCGTGGCGTCGTTGGCGGGGCCGCCGGTGTCCGGTCTCGCCGTCACCCCTCCAGAATGCGCTCGGGCCGGTGCTTCCGCATACCCCGCCGTCCTTCCCCGCCCGCCCCCTGTGGGCCGCCCCGCACGTTCACGACGTACTCGCCCCTTGTGCATTGCAGTGCTCCGCAATATCCCCGTCGCCTTGAATCCGGCCGGCGCGGAGGCCATGTCCGAGGACGGATTCTCCTTCGAAGGCCGGTCCGTCCACCCGGTGGCGGCGGGCACGCTCCCGCTGATCGGCAGCATCCGGGAAGGCCCCGGCGAGTCCGCCCCGCGCTCGGCCGATCGGCTGACGCGCGGGCGGGACCGGCGGGCTGAAAGTCCCTGCCGATCAGGGACTTTGCCCGGCCACCGCCCCTCCTCGAACTGCTTAGGTTTGCCTTAGTGGAGTCGAACAAGGAGGTCCGGTGCCGTCGCTCAACGACAGCCGTCCAGGGACGACCGTACGCATCACGGGGATCGACCCCGGTCAGGCCGGCGGGAGCCGGCGCCGGCTCCTGGAGTTCGGCTTCGTGCCCGGCGCGGACGTCACCGTGATCGCCCGGGGCGCCACCGGAGGCCTGCTCGTCGGCCTCGGGGACACCCGGGTCGCGCTGGACACCCGTACCGCCGGCCGGCTGAGGTGCGCCGGATGAGCTGTCACGCCACCGGGGCCGGTGCGACCGCCACGGCGGAGCGGCGGACCGGTACGCCGTTCGTCGCCCTCGTAGGCAATCCCAACGTCGGCAAGTCGACCCTCTTCAACGCCCTCACCGGCGCCCATCAGCGCGTCGGCAACTGGCCGGGCAAGACCGTCTCCGTGGCCCAGGGAGACTGGCGCACCGCGGGCGGCCGCCCGCTGCGCGTCGTCGACCTGCCCGGCTCCTACAGCCTGCTGCCCGACTCCCCGGACGAGGCACTGGTGCGCGACGTGCTGACCGCGCCGGCGGGGTCGCGGCCCGACGCCGTGGTCTTCGCCCTCGACGCGGCCAACCCGGCCCGCAACCTGTACCTGCTCTCGCAGATCCTCGACACCGACATCCCCGTCGTGATCGCGCTCACCATGACCGACGTCGCCGCCCGGCGCGGAGCGCCCCCCGCCCCGGACGCGCTGGCGCGCGAGCTCGCACTGCCCGTCGTACGGGTGGAAGGACGCTCCGGGACCGGGCTGGAGCTGCTCGCGGAAGCGGTGGGCGAGGCCCTGGACGCCGTACCCCCGCGCCAGGGGCGGACCTCCGCCTGGGCCGCCGGATCGCCCGTGGCGGCCGAACTGGCCGACCTGGCCGCGCTGGCCTCCGGACTGACCCCGCACCCCGCGCGCTGGCTGGCCGCCAGCCTGCTCTGCGGGGAGGAGCCGCCCGAGGTCCCGGCGGCGCTGGCCGAACGGGCCGGGGCGGCGGCGGACCGCCTGGCCGCCGAGGCGGCGCGCGATGCCATGGCGCACGGTGCCGCCGGGGACGATGCCGTGAGGGACGATGCCGCGAGGGACGGCGATGCCGACGCCGAACTCCTTGTCGCCGAGGCCCGCTACGCCTGGGCGCACGCCGTCATCGAACGCGCGGCGCCCCGCCCGGCCGGGGCCCGGCCCACCCTCACCGACCGGGTGGACCGGCTGCTGCTCTCCCGCGGCTTCGGCATCCCGTTCTTCCTCGCCGTCATGTGGGGCGTCTTCCAGGCCACCACCGTGCTGGCCAAACCCCTCCAGGACGGCCTCGGCGACTTCGTCTCCGGGCCCGTCAGCGGCGGCGCCGACCGGCTGCTGGAAGCCGTCCACGCGCCCGGCCGGCTGACCGGACTGCTGGTCGACGGGCTGATCAGCGGGGTGGGCCAGCTGCTCACCTTCGTCCCGCTGATGATCATCATGTTCCTGCTGCTGGCCCTGCTGGAGGACTCCGGCTACTTCGCCCGCGCCGCGTTCGTCGCCGACCGCCTGATGCGGACCCTGAGGCTGCCCGGCCGCGCCTTCCTGCCGCTCGTCGTCGGCTTCGGCTGCAACGTCCCCGCCCTCGCCGGCACCCGCATCCTCAACCGCCGCTCGCACCGGCTCCTGGTCGGCCTGCTCATCCCGTACATGAGCTGCACCGCCCGCCTCGCCGTCTACGTGATGATCGCGGGCGTCTTCTTCGGCTCGAACTCCGGCACCGTCGTCTTCTTCCTCTACGTCGCCTCCGTGCTGCTGGTCGTCGGCATGGGCCTGATCCTGCGGCCCCTGCTGTTCCGGGACATGAAGGAGGAACCGCTCGTCCTGGAACTGCCCCCGTACCGGCTGCCCACCCTGCGGGTCACCGGCGCCCAGGTCTGGCAGAAGCTCGCCGCGTTCCTGCGGACCGCCGGCGGCATCATCGTCGCGACGGCGGCCGCGGTCTGGCTCCTCATGGCGATCCCGGCCGCGGCCGGCCACGGAGGCTTCGGCAAGGTCGACGTCGAGCAGAGCGTGTTCGGTACGGTCACCCGCGCCGCGGCGCCCCTCGTGGCCCCGGCCGGCTTCGGCGACTGGCACGCCACGGCCGCGCTCGGCACCGGCCTGATCGCCAAGGAGGGCGTGATCTCCACCCTCGCCCAGACCTACTCGGCCGAGGAGGACGGCGACCCCAAGCTCACCGCGAGCCTGCACGCCACCTTCGAGGAATCCTCCGGCGGGCACCAGGGGGCGGCCGCACTCGCCTTCCTGGTCTTCATCCTCGCCTACACCCCCTGCTTCGCCACCCTGGCCGCGCAGCGGGCCGAGATCGGCACCCGGCTGACCGTCATAGGCTTCGGCATCCAGCTGGCGGCGGCCTGGCTGCTCGCCGTCGGGGTCTTCCAGATCGCGAGGCTGGTGTGGTGAGCGGGCCCGGCGGGACCGGTGGGCCCGGCGGGGCTACCGCAGGCACCGGGCCCGGCATGCTGCGCCGCCTGCTGCGCGCCTTCGAGGAGGCGGCCCCCGGCGAGGGGCTCGCGCAGATCGCCGACCGGCTGGGCATCGACCGGGCCGAGGCGGCGGACATGGCCGGGTACTGGGTCCGCAAGGGACGGCTGCGCCGCGAGGAGATCGCCGCCGTGGACTGCTCGGGCTGCTTCTTCGCCTCCCGGGGGTGCACGACCTGCCCCGACGGCTCCGCCGCCGTCACGCGGCCGACCCTGGTCGCCCTGACCCCCGTACGCCCCCCACGGCAGGGGGACCCGCACCACCAGTGAGCTAGTGCTGTGACCGGAAAGGTTTGCCGGGTCGCGACGCCCGGCACGGCACCTCGCCGCGTTGTCGGACCACGGAAGTACGTCCTGTACGAGCCGTGGCCCTCCGCCTTGCGATGCACCG